>CAMDGL010000408.1 GCA_945897845.1 Chitinophaga pinensis
TTTGTAGGATTAGACACAGTTGTAAAATCGAAAGTGTACACCAATCCAGAAATCAATATCTTAAAAGTATGGAGCAGTATGCTCGCCAGTCTGATTAATAATCAACGAAGCGGAAAACTGCTGGAACAAACACGCCAGAATTATGAAACCTTCTTCAATACGATCGACGATTTTCTGATTATTATCGATCGAAGAGGGATAATTGTTCATGCCAATGAAACAGTTTATCGCAGATTAGGCTATTCTCCTGATGAAATAATAAACCAATCCGTTATAAATATTCGTCCTCTGGAACGACGAGATGAAGCAAAGACAATATTCATGAAAATGCTGAAAGGAGAAACCGATTTTTGTGCTATCCCACTATTGACCAAATCTGGAACTCAAATTCCGATTGAAACTCATGTCAAGTCAGGTTATTGGGATGGAGAGCCCCGGATTTTCATGGTAAGCAAAGACATTTCTCAAATCAAATTATCTGAAGAGAAATTCTCTGCCGCATTTCAGTCAAATTCGGCCATAATGGTGATCACCAGATTCGCCGATGATCAATTTGTGGATGCGAATAATGCTTTTGTAAGCACACTTGGATATTCAAGGGAAGAGATAAAGGGTAAAACTCTTTTAACACTTGGCATTGTCAGAGGAAATTTGGAAGAGGGGACTATACAAGATGCAATTAACAGGGGTATTCCGATGAGAGAAATTGAAATTAATGCCTACTCGAAATCAAACGAATTGTATATTTTCTTATTATCGGCTGAAGAGATTTATATAGGATCGGAACGTTGCGTATTGTCGGTTGCAGTGAATATCACTGAACGAAAAATTATGGAAAACGAACTTCGTAGAGCACGTGAAGAGGCGGATCAGGCCAATTTGGCCAAAAGCGAATTTTTGTCGCGCATGAGCCACGAGCTTCGGACACCAATGAATTCAATCCTTGGGTTTGCACAGTTGCTCGAAATGGGCGAGCTCAATGCACGCCAGAGCAAAGGGGTAAACCACATCATGAAAAGCGGAAAACATCTGCTCGATCTGATCAACGAAGTGCTGGATATTTCAAGAATTGAAGCTGGCCGTTTGTCACTATCGCTCGAACCAGTGCATGTAAACACTGTAATCCGTGAGATGATCGACATTTCAATACCACTCGCTAATGAGCGCCAATTGTCCATTTTAATCGAACAATCAGCAGACGATCATCTGTTTATAAGAGCCGATCGTCAGCGACTGAAACAAATATTGCTGAATTTGCTGAACAATGCAATCAAATACAATAAAGCAGGTGGATCGGTAATGATTAAAACCCAATTGATGACAATTGACCTTAACGGCATTGCTTCGGTCAGAATCTCAATATCAGATACAGGTTATGGAATTTCGGAAGAAGATATTCCCAAATTATTCAATCCTTTTGAGCGGATTGGAGCTGAAAAATCAAACACCGAAGGTACCGGACTTGGTTTGGCTGTTGTTAAGAAACTAATTTCTGCCATGGGTGGAAATCTGGGTGTAAAAAGTATCCCGGGAGAAGGAAGTACCTTCTGGATCGAATTGCCTCATGCCAGCGGCCAACTTGAAAGTGTTGAAAAATCAGGTATCCTGACTGAACTGGATACCGAATTGGCTGGAAAAAAGGGTACTATTTTGTACATCGAAGACAATGCTTCAAACGTTGAATTGGTTGAGCAAATTCTTTCCATTCAACGTTCTGAAATTCATTTAATTACTAATATGTATGGAAATATGGCGGTCGGTTTGGCTATTAAACATCAACCTGATTTAATACTGCTTGACCTAAACCTGCCTGATGTCCATGGAAGCGAAGTCCTTATTCAACTTCAGAATGAAGAAAAAACAAATAAAATTCCGGTGGTGATCATTAGTGCCGATGCTATGCCTCAGCAACTTACCAGATTATTGAAAGCAGGCGCCAAAAATTACCTGACCAAACCACTTGATGTATTGGATTTATTAAAAGTCATTGATCAATTTATTTAAAGTTAGAACAAATAACAAACACCATGGTTGACCCGAGCCTGAAAAAAGCAAATATCCTGATTGTAGATGACCAGGATGCAAATATTGATATCCTTGAAGGTCTTCTCGAAATGCAGGGATATACGAGTATAAAAACCACAACCGATCCACGGGATGTACTTCAATTGTTTGCCAGTTTCGAACCCGATTTGATACTGCTCGATCTGATGATGCCTCATCTTTCAGGATTTGAAGTAATGGAACAGTTAAAATCAATTATTGCGCCAAGCACGTATCTACCTATACTTGTGCTTACAGCCGATGCTACCATAGAATCCAGACAAAGGGCACTTTCGGAGGGGGCAAGCGATTTCCTTACCAAACCATTTGATCTTATTGAGGTTGGTTTGCGCATCAGGAATTTGCTTCTCACAAGTTATCTGATGCAACAGGTACAAAACCAGAATCAGATTTTGGAGGAAAAAGTTAAGGAGAGAACTTCCGAACTTGAAAGAACAAATATTGAATTGAATATTGCCAAAGAAAAAGCCGAAGCCAGCGACAGACTTAAATCTTCCTTTATCAACAATATTTCACACGAAATACGGACTCCCCTAAATGGTATATTGGGTTTTGGACAAATATTAACCGATCAGGAAATTGAACCAGAAGAGAAAGAGGAGTATTTGGCGATGATGGACCAAAGTAGTGAACGACTTATTAATACCGTTACCAACTTCATGGATATTTCATTATTGACATCCGGAAATCAGACCGTCTTCAAAAAAGAATTTGTATTTAATAGTATTGTAAACGAAGCAATTGAAAGATTTAAGATTTCAGCGGGTGAAAAAAAAATAACGCTGACATTTGACACTCCTGCACCTGAAAATGAAATCAAGCTATTGACAGATCAGGAATTGCTCAGCAAAGTAATTTGTCAACTGATGGATAATGCAGTAAAATTCACAAAGCAGGGCACCATAAATGTTGGTTATGAGATAAGTGGCGATAAACTGCGATTCTACGTTAAAGACTCTGGCATAGGCATCGCCGCAGAAAACAAGGCTCGGATATTCGACAGCTTTATGCAGGAAAATATCACCAATACCAGGGCGTACGAAGGCAGTGGCCTTGGATTGCCAATTGCAAAAGGATTCATTGAGCTACTTGATGGAAATATTGAGGTGGAAACAGAAATAGGGAAAGGATCAACATTTTCATTCACAATTCCCTGCGTAATTAATCCAAGCAACGAAAATCAGGAAATTGAAACCACTGTACTAAAAACAGCATTGAGAAAACAAACGATACTTATTGCGGAGGACGACGATATTAACTTCTACTACATTAGCATCGTTTTAAAAAATGATTTAGTGGAAATATTGCACGCTTTCAATGGCAGGGAGGCAGTGGATATGTGTAATCAACTGCCTGAAATAGAACTGGTGCTGATGGATTTAAAAATGCCGCAAATGGATGGTTTTGAAGCGACCAGCTTAATAAAAGCATTTAGAAGTGACCTCCCGGTTATAGCAGTATCTGCTTATTCATCAAGCGAAGACAAGCTCATGGCTTTGCAAGCAGGATGTGATGATTTTATTACAAAACCATTTAAAAGCGAATTCTTAATAGCCAAAATTGAGCAATTTGGGCTGGTCTTTTCTTAACCAAACTTTTAGTGTATTCAATAAAACAGCAGAAAATCAGTTGAAATTGAAGTTTTATTGAAGAAGAAAATGGAACTTTCTTTCATTGTTTCATAAGAGAATTGGTGGTAAGTAATAGGAACTATTTATTGTCGTATATTTTCCCAACTCACCCCACGTCCGCAAGCGGACGTCTCCCTCTCTTTCAAAAAGAGAGGGGGAAAGCATCGCAGATGCGAGGGGGTGAGTTGGGATAAAAAACAAAAATTCAAATGCG
>CAMDGL010000409.1 GCA_945897845.1 Chitinophaga pinensis
GGCAATGCGTTTAGCGAACCAAGTCCAACTTCAGGAGTAGCCATATAGAGTACCGCCAGTATTAGAACAAAGGTTCCGATTGCTTCGGTTAAAACGTTGTGCCAATAACTCCGGATGCTGGGAGCTGTGCAGAAAATAGCCAGTTTTGAATCGGCATCATCAGTTATTTCAAAATGTTTTTTATAGGCCAGCCAGACCAAAAAAGAGCCGAAAAATGCACCGAGTAACTGCGCGCAGATGTACAAAGGCACCAATGCCAGAGAAAATTTATGGGCCAAAACAAGCGCCAATGTTACTGCGGGATTTAAGTGTGCGCCACTGTATGGGGCAGCTATAAGTACTCCGGTAAAAACCCCGACCGCCCATCCAAATGTTATGACGATCCAGCCACTGCTGTTGCCTTTGGTTTGACTCAGAACAACATTTGCTACAACACCACCTCCAAAGACGATAATTACAGCAGTTCCAATAAATTCAGCAAGAAATGCATTCATTTGGTTCGTAAATAAGTTATTCAAAATTAATCAGTGTCGTCGGCCCATGCGTGGGAAGCTTTTATGGCGCGATGCCAACCTTTTATCAGCGAAACAGTTGAATCATGGTTTGTCGCCGGAGAAAAGATCCGCCCAATTTGCCAGTGTTGTTTCACTTCTTCCAGATCGGTCCAGTAATTGACTGCCAGTCCGGCCAAATAGGCTGCTCCCAAAGCCGTTGTTTCAGTATAGGTTGGCCTTACCACGTTTGTCTGTAATAAATCCGACTGAAACTGCATCAGCTGGTTGTTCACAGTGGCGCCACCGTCAACCCGTAATTCACATATTTTTATTCCTGAATCTTTTTGCATGGCAAGCAGAACATCGTAAGTTTGATAGGCAATGCTGTCGAGGGCTGCCCGGGCAATGTGCGCGGCCGAAGAACCTCTGGTTAAGCCAACGATTAATCCACGTGCATGTTGGTTCCAGTGCGGGGCACCCATTCCGGCAAAAGCAGGAACAAAATAAACGCCACCACTGTCATCAACCTTTGCTGCAAGTTGTTCAATATCTACCGATTCTTTTATTATTCCAAGACCATCGCGCAGCCACTGAACGACCGCCCCTGCAATAAAAATACTTCCTTCGAGCGCGTAAGTCGTTTCGTTTCCAATCTTCCAGGCGATGGTTGTAAGCAAATTGCTTTTTGAAACGATTGGTTTGCCGCCAATATTCATCATCATGAAACAGCCTGTACCATAAGTGTTTTTAACCATTCCCGGCTCGATGCACATCTGACCGAACAAAGCAGCCTGCTGGTCTCCGGCAATACCTGAAATCGGGATGCCCGGGGCAAGATGTCCGGCAGTGGTTCCGTATATTTCGCTGGATGACCTTACTTCAGGAAGCATATTCTCAGGAATATCAAAAATCCTGAGTAAATCGTCGTCCCATTGGAGTGTGTGAATATTAAACAACATCGTTCGCGAAGCATTCGACACATCTGTAATGTGCAACTTTCCGCGGGTGAGGTTCCAAATCAGCCACGAATCGATGGTGCCAAAGGCAAGTTGGCCGGCTTCTGCCTGTTTGCGTGCGCCCGGTACATTGTTCAGAATCCATCGTATTTTAGTTGCCGAAAAATAAGCATC
This sequence comes from Chitinophaga pinensis, assembly GCA_945897845.1. Lineage (GTDB taxonomy): Bacteria > Bacteroidota > Bacteroidia > Bacteroidales > Prolixibacteraceae > Aquipluma. Next base: position 1,625 of record CAMDGL010000409.1, read on the forward strand.
GATGATTAATCCGGTTTTTTCAAGTATTTGCGGACTCAATCCATCGTTTTTCAACTCATCGCAAAAATCGGCGGTGCGCCGGTCCTGCCATACAATTGCGTTGTAAACAGGTTTGCCGGTTTTGCGGTTCCAAACCACGGTTGTTTCACGCTGGTTGGTGATTCCGATAGCAGCAATATTGGTCATTTCCAGACCGGCTTTGGTGATGGATTCAACTGCAACGCCTGCCTGTGTTGACCAAATTTCTTCGGGATCGTGCTCGACCCAGCCCGGTTCGGGATAATATTGCGTGAATTCTTTTTGAGAGGTTGCCAACGGATGTCCGTGCCGGTCGAATACCATTGCGCGGGAACTGGTCGTTCCCTGATCGAGTGAAAGGATAAAGTCTCTCATTTCTATTCTAATTTACACCTTTCACTTTCATCTTCAGGGTATAAACCGAAGTTCGGGCAGTGATGAAAAGGATGTTCCGTTTTTTGCCGCCAAAACATACATTCGAAGGTTGTTCCGGCACTTCAATGGCTGCAATTTTCTTTCCGGTTTTGTCGAATACTGAAACAGTTTTGTTGGTCAGATAAACATTGCCTTTGTTGTCAATGCTCATTCCATCAGATCCTTCAGGAGCAAAAATGGTTTTGTTACTTAATGTTCCATCAGAATTAATAGTGTATTTCCAGATTTTGCCATCGTTTATGTCGCTCACATAAAGCGTTTTTCCATCAGTCGTGCCAATTAATCCATTTGGTTGTTTGTAGTCGTCGATTACCCTTATCACTTTGCCTTCAGGATTCAGGTAATAAACGCCTCGTTTATCCTGAAGTTCCGTGCGACCGGTTTTCCAATAATCGCGGTGATAATACGGATCGGTAAAATAGATGCCACCATTGGGCGCAATCCATAAATCGTTTGGCGCATTCAGTGGCTGACCGTTGTAATTTTCTGCAATGGTTTTCATTTGTTTATCCATCGTAATTGCAACCAGTCGGTTGTTCAAGTCAGCACAGGCAACCAATTCTCCTTTTTTATTGAAATATGTTCCGTTTGAGCGGTCGCAAGGCTGCATAAATGTGGTAATGGTCCCGTTTTCGCTCCAAATATCAATTTTGTCGTTGGGCTGATCGGTAAAAAATACCCGGCCATCGGGAGCAACCGAAGGACCTTCAGTAAATTTATAGCCGTCACCGGCTTTAAGGACCTTTGCCCCTTTTGCAATCAGGCTTTGGCCGTTGTTCTGCGCATTTACGGCGAAAATGATGAAAAAGAAGAGCGTGAACGTTAAAAATTTCGTCATGGTTTTATAAGTTTATAATTTAGATTTCAACTGATAGATCAGAAAAAGTACATTTGCAATTAATCAAGGCTTAAAGGTATTATTCAGTAACAATTATTGATATAGTTGAATGAAGAAAATTTTCCTGATCTGCATGTTTTTTCTGGTTTGCTATACTCCTGAAGGATTTGCTCAGTTCAACAGCGATGGATCATACCTATGGAATTCAACAAGCATCATCTATTCAATTGATGATAAAACGGATCTGATTTTAGGGAATAAAGATCATTACAGCAATCAGATCAATCGTTTTGATTTTTTCTACTTCGAATTGATCGGTTACCGTAAAATAAGTGAAAAATTTTCCATGGGACTTGGTCTTCGCCAAACGGAAAGTTATAAATCGAAAAAATGGAATCCCGGGCAAACTTACATGCTGTATGGGGTGTATTTCCTGAATCCCGGCAATGTAAAGATCAGGTTTGCCAACCGGCTTGCATCCAGAACATACAAAACAGATGAAACTCAATACGGACTTGACAACATTACTACCTTTGATTTTTTCACCCGTTCGGGCAGCAAATTACCCAAACCTTACCTTACCGATGAGGTATTCACGAGCATGAATACCTGGAAGGTTAATACAATCAGGTTATATGGCGGTTTTCATATTTTAAGAATGGAACATTTGGGAATTGATATTTATTATTGTCATATGAAGACCAGACCAGCCGACACTTGGAATGACTACAGTGTGTTTGGACTGAGTACAAAATTCCGGATTTAGTTTTTTTTATTGATCAGATTTTTTGGTGTACTTCATAAAATGGCCCAACCCAAAGAATAGGGTTGGCGCAGAAATCCATTCAACAGTATAGTGCGTGTCAGTTAATGTTTGATAGTAAGCAATCATTCCTATGAATGAAATTGAATTTATTACAACCATGAATTCAATTAATCCTAAATCCCTTTCATAACAGGGATTCCATCTTTTCGAAAATAATTGTA
>CAMDGL010000410.1 GCA_945897845.1 Chitinophaga pinensis
AATTTTATTGATGTGTATGCTTGTTAGAAAGTTGCTCATAGATTGTCTTTTTTATCTTCTTACAAACATACTAAATTCAATCTCAAATTGTATTATTTGTTCAATTCCTGTTTCTCGGCCTACTTTGTTCTCAAAACCTCCGTATTTGCTTCAATTCCCGTCCATTCCTGAATCTTCCCTGTAAATTCGGCTTTCATTTCTTCAGGCAAATTCTTTATGCGTGCAGAACCGTGGTGTGCTCCCGGAATCAGGAAGGATTTTGAATTCACCTGATCAGAAACCAGCACACGTGCTGCTGACCATGTATCGATACCTCCGTAAATGTAAAGAATATTGTTCCCGTTCGTATCGAGCCATTTCTGGAAATTTTGATACAAGTCGTTGTCGAATGGTTTAGGTTGAGCCGATTTTGGCGCAAAAATAGCCGATGGATTCGTTGTAAACTGTTTGATGTATTTCCGCAATGGCTCGATATTGTAACTATAATAACCGGTTTCCTGAGCCTGGTAATAATGAGAAGCATACTTTTTCATTTCAGCATCTGAAAAGAAAGATATTTTCGAAGTTTTCAGCAATTCATCCAAATAGGTGTCGAGTGATTTGTTGGTCGGGATACTGTCGCACGAACGTCCCCACTGCCAGAATGCGAATGGATATTCAAGAATCGTAAATTCGTATGCTTTGGCAAGATTCCCGGTATAGCTGAAATTGAGTTTGGCTCCTTTCGTGTACCATTTCATCTTTTCCAGCGCCTTTTCTTCGTTCATTAACAGAAACTTCTGAAATTCGAATATCTTTTGACGGAATTCAGGCTTTCCAATGGTATCCAAAAAAGTATAAATCCGGGTATCTTCCTGTGCATTGTCGATGGGTGCCACATAAGGAATTGCCACGTCCACATCTTCCGGATAGAAATAGTTGTAGTAAAGTGTTGTTTGGCCGCCTTTGCTGATACCAGTACTGAACCATTTGCCCTTGTAAAGTTGTTTGAAAAGCTTGTTAACTTCATGAAGATCGGCAGCGGCCTGTTCTATTGTCAAAAACTTCCACCTCATCGAATCGGGAACCGACTTGCCGAAAAACCGGTATTCAACGCCAATGTTGTTTGCATCCAATATCTTTTCAACTTCATTTCTGCCCCGACCCATTTCATACCCATGAGTCTCTATAACAACGGGATGATCGAATCCCTTGTGGCGCAACTGCACCCATTGGTTAAAATATCCTTTCTCCGGATGCTGATGATCGAGGGGTTGTTTCACGAATAAATCGTAGGTTAGAAAAGGTTCACCCAGCTTGCTGACATCTGAAAACGAAATATTTGGCAGATTGAATAAGGCACGTTCAAGCCGTTGCTGATCGGTCTGCCCGAAAGAATTAACTACGATCAGGCAAAAAATAAGGGAAAATGAAAATTTCATTCAATAAATAATTGGTTTTGGCCGAACAAAATACGGAAATACATTGGTATTTATAAATTCCGCATCCGAATATATCTCATCTGAACCAGCCCCTTTTCAAACGATTTGACATTAACAAGTTGCAGCTTCAGCTCCTGAAGACCACCTTTGAACAGCCGTATTCCATCACCCAGAAAAACAGGGACAATAGAAATAGTCAACTCATCAATCAAATCCTCCTGAAGCAATTGATGAACGGTTTCGGCTCCCCCATCGCAATAAATATTCTTGCCTTCCTTACTTTTAAAGGTTGAGATTAAATCAGTTAAACTTCCGAAGTAGAATTGGATATTTCCTGAATCAGGCTTTGGTGTGCGGGTTAAAACATACACTTTCCGATCGCCATCAGGCCAATCGATGCCCATTGCAAGGATTTTGTCGTAAGTTTTTCGGCCAAGAATTACCGTATCAATTGTTTCAATAAACTTCGAATAGCCGTAATCTTCACCTTCCTGTTCAACAGCCGATAAAAAGCTGATATCATCATCGTGTTTGGCAATGTATCCATCCAAACTCATGGCGATATAAAGAATAAGTTTTCTGTCGTTTTGCATGGCGGTATGTGTTTAAGTGAATTAAGTTGTAAACTGCGACCAAATAACTGATCACTGACCACTATTTTTCTGAATCAGCCTCAGCGCTTCCTCCACCGTTTGAACCGGAAGTTGGCAACTGTTGTCCTGGCAAATGTAAATCAGTGTTTTACCGGCTACGAATCGGTTTGCCAATAAAGGCAAATCTTTTTCTGAAGTGCCGGCGCAAAAAACAACCTGAGGCAAATAGTTTATCTGTAGCACTTTTAACAAATTCAATGCATTTTCGCCGGTAATTGCAACCTCAAAATGAGTTCCGGTTATATCCAGCATCAGTTGCGACCAATTGCTGTAACCCGACGGATAATCAACCATATTGCCACTGACCAAATCAAGCATCTCGCGGGCAGTTTTCAAGTATTCAGGCCGATCGAACAAATAAGAAAGCCGGAATAAATTCTTCGCCATTACTGAATTTGAAGCAGGAATCACGTTGTCGTGAATTTCATAAGTCCGCGTGATCAGATCCTTCTGATCAATGGACGTAAAACTGAAGACATTCTTTTCATTGTCAAAGAATTCCATCATTGTAATTTTGGTCAAACGGGCAGCCTCATTGAGCCAGCTTTTCTCACCGGTGCATTCAAAAATTGCGGTAAATGCTTCTATTACAAAAGCATAATCTTCCAGAAATCCATTGATTTTTGCCTGATTGTTTTTGTACGAATGAAGCAGACGACCATCTGATCCAATCATTTTTGATTTCAGGAACATCGCATTTTTCAATGCCAACTGAAGGTATTCATCCTGCCCCAGTGCATTGTAGCAACCGAGCAACCCGGTTATGTTCATTGCATTCCACGATGCCAGAATTTTATCATCAAGTCCGGGGCGAACTCTTTTTCCCCGTTCGGCAAGTAGCAGCGATTTCCAATTCTTTAATTTGACATCCAGCTCTTCTTCCTGAAGTTGATGTCTGGCTGCAAACGATTCATTTTCTTCATTCCGTAGCAGAATGTATTGATTGTGCTCCCAGAATCCGAGCGAATTGACATTGAAATAATCACTGAAAAGTTCAAAGTCAACACCTAAAATCTGCTTCAATTCCGTTTTCGTCCAGACATAGAATTTGCCTTCTTCGCCTTCGCTGTCAGCATCCAGCGCCGAATAAAATCCATTTTCAGGAGAAAGCAATTCGCGTTTCAAAAACTCCACCGTTTCAGCCATTACTTGTTTATAAAGAGGATTCGGATCGACTTTGAAAGCATTTGAATACAATCCGAGTAATTGTGCATTGTCGTACAGCATCTTTTCGAAGTGCGGAACTTTCCAGATTTCATCGGTCGAATAACGGGCAAAACCGCCACCAACCTGATCGTACAATCCGCCAAATGCCATTTTTTGGAGTGTGAGTTTTACATGATCCGAAATCTTTTTATCCTGAAATTGATGGCCAGTTCGAAGTAGAAACTGCCAGTTGTTCGGAAGCATAAACTTGGGTGCGCCTTTCGTACCGCCGTTTTTGGTATCGAATTGATTGCCCCATTTTGAAAGAAGTACTGGTAGCAACAATGGATCTGAATTCGTTTGACTGTTTGAAACAGAAGTCAGCGAATTTTGCTCGATTCCCTGATGCATTTTCGCTGCATATTCTTCAGTTTTTTCGGGATTTTCGGAATAAAAAACAGAAACAGCGTTCAACGCTTCCATCCAACTATCTTTCGGGAAATACGTTCCTCCCCAAATTGGCCGCCCATCGGACAGAGCAATGGCGTTGAGCGGCCAGCCTCCACGCCCTGTTAAAAGCTGCACGGCAGTCATGTAAATATGATCAATGTCCGGCCGCTCTTCCCGATCGATTTTGATACACACAAAATGTTCGTTCATCACGCGGGCAACTTC
>CAMDGL010000411.1 GCA_945897845.1 Chitinophaga pinensis
CTTTGTCATTTGAGCATACAATATCTCGAAGATGAGGAGGAGGCCAAGGGAGTTGTTCAGGAAGCGTTCGTGAAGTTATGGGAGATCAGGCAAAACCTTGATCCTGATTCAAATATTCGGAATTTTTTATTTACGCTGGTTAAAAACAGTTGTCTGAACCTTTTAAAGCGCAGGCAAATTCTCCTTCGACACCATGAGAAAATCAGAATAATGGAGATGCATTACCAGTATGAAAGTTTGGCTCGTATGGGTGACGATTATCTGGAATTTAACGAGTTGAAAGAAAAAATTGACCTTGCTATACGCAAATTGCCTGAACATTGCCGGATTGTTTTCGAAATGAGTCGTTTTGAGGAATTGAAAAATCGCGAAATCGCTGAAAAATTGGGTGTTACACAAAAAACAGTGGAAGCACACCTGACCAAAGCTTTAAAAATCCTTCGAAAAGAACTAAAGGACTATCTACCCTTGATTGCAGCCATTACCAAAATCCTGAATTAGACCGGAACGATCACTTTTGCTTCTGCTTTTCTCTATCCGGAAATATTTTTCAAATTCACGTTAGGGTATTCGAACCTTTATTTGTTCATTATTAAACGGATCAATTAAAATGGATACAGATTTATTGTCGCGCATTTTATGCGGTGAGGCAACTTCAGAAGAAAAGGAAGAATTTTACCGCAAACTCGGAGAAAGCAAGGACGATGAGGAATTGTTTTATCAGGTTAAAAGTCTGTGGATAAAATCTTCCATGTTCCACAAAACCATGGATGTCGATTCTGAATTTGACATTTTATGGAAGAAGATAAAACCTGCAGTCAGGCCAAGCTCCCGGTTTATTGGGCAGCGGATTATTCAATATGCAGCAATGGTATTGATAATACTGAGTATTGGCGGATTGGCAGGTTACTTCATTTCAAAAGAGAATTTTGAAGTTCCTGATTTGGGAATGCAAAAATATTCGGCCACGAAAGGAAGTGTTAGCATTGTTGAATTTGCTGATGGAACCAAAGTATGGCTGAATTCAGGCTCCAAACTTACTTACCGCGAAGATCACAAAAGTAAAGAGCGACAGGCTGAACTTACTGGTGAAGCTTATTTTGAAGTCACTCACCGGGAGGATTTTCCGCTACTGGTAAAAGTGGGACAAATTGTTGTCCGGGATTTGGGAACAACCTTTAACATCAGAGCTTATACTGAAGATAAAACGATCGAAACATCCCTTGTGGAAGGTAAAGCCGAAATCTTAAATTCCAGAGGCAAATCATTGGTCGAATTAAAACCCGGAGAAAGCGCGATCTATTCTTCAGAAGATAAAAAGATTGAAATAAAATCGACCGCTTTAAATGTTCTTTCAGCCTGGCGGGATGGCAAGTTTGTAATACGCGATCAAAGACTTGAAGACATTTTCATCGAACTAAGTCGCTGGTACGACATCGAATTCCGGTTTGAGAATCAATCACTCCGCGATTACAGATATACCGGAAACATCAAAAAATCTACCACCGCCCAGCAAGTACTCAAGATGTTGAAGCTGACAACCAATTTTAATTACCGGATTATTGAAAAACCAACTGAATCGGATGTGATCATTATTTTTTAATTCAATTATTTAAATTAGTTGCCTATGTAAAAATCCTGACTAAACTAAAAAAAACCGGGAAGCTGTAAACTAACCCGGTTCATGTTTTTGAAATTAGCAGTCATGGTAATTTTGGCGATTACCACGACCAATCGTTTAACAAATAACACAACAAAACTATGAAGAAAAAACAACATTTCCCAGACATTCAATGGTCTGGAATTAAGAAGTTATTATTAGTTATGAAGCTAACATCTATTTTCATATTCATTTCAGTGATGGCAATGGCTGCCAGCACGTATTCTCAGGAAACCCGGTTTGATTTGAAAGTGAACAATGCATCCATCATTCAGGTTTTCGACGAGATCGAAAGGGTTTCAGAATTTGGTTTTTTGTTTAAAACCGATCAGTTGGATTTAAACAGGAAATATACCTTCGATATTAAAAAGACTGATATTGAGAAGATATTGAAAGAAGTTCTAAATCTGGAAGAATACAGTTACCGGTTAATCGATCGGAATATTGTTATTACCCGAATTGATTCGAACACCATTCAGGACAATAATTCAAAGAAAGTTTCAGGTAAAGTAACCGATTCTTCGGGTTCACCGCTTCCCGGCGTTTCCGTGGTAGTAAAAGGTACAACAATCGGAACAATCACTGATTCCAACGGAAATTATTCAATTTCAAATATTCCTGAAAATGCAACCTTGCAATTTTCGTTTGTGGGGATGAAAATGCAGGAAATTGTTGTTGGAGGCAAAACAACGGTGAATGTTAAGTTGGACGAAGAAACAGTTGGCATTGAAGAAGTTGTAGCTGTTGGTTATGGTACTCAAAAGAAAGTAAACCTGACTGGTGCCAACTCATTTGTATCTGCATCAACTTTGACAACCCGCACAGCTCCAAACGTACAAAACCTGTTGCAAGGCAAAGTTCCGGGTTTGCAGATTACCCAAAGTGGAGGACAACCCGGTAGTGATGGATCTCAACTTCGAATAAGAGGTATGGGTACATTCAGTAGCGCTGGTTCAGATCCACTTGTATTGGTTGATGGTATCCAGGGTAGCTTAAACAACCTGAATAGTGCAGATATTGAATCAGTCTCAGTATTGAAAGATGCAGCTTCGGCTGCAATATACGGGTCAAGAGCAGCTAATGGCGTTATTCTTGTAACAACCAAACAAGGTAAGGAAGGGTTAAATTTAGAGTATGAGGGAACCTATCAGGTGCAGCAGCCAAGCAAAATCAGGGATTTGGTGACCAACTCGGCTGATTATATGACTGCATTTAACGAAGCCCGAACACGCAGTGGCCAATCACTTCCTTTTACCCAAGCTGATATTGATGCATTCAGAACTGGAACTGACCCAATCAAATATCCAAATTTCGATTGGCTTGATCATATGATGCATTCAGGCATTCTTTCAACGCATCATATTTCGGCCAACGGTGGAAATGATAAAACCAAATTTAACTCCTCTTTGGGTTATTTAAACCAAACCGGTATAACCGATGGATTTGATTATCAACGTGCCAACTTCTTGCTAAATATAAAAACTAAATTAAGTAAGGTAATTACCTATGGAGCCAACCTCAACGCAATCTACGAGAACAGAAATCAGCCGGTAGCCGGAAATGGTAATGCAGGAGAGATGTTTTTCCTGATTTACGCTGCTGCTCCTAACTTTATGCCAAAACTTTCAGACGGAAGTGGCCGATGGGCCAGAACTTACAAACAAACTTCAGTCGCAAACAGAAATCCAGAGGCTGTTTTGGATTATGGAAACAGAAATACCAAGACCTATTCAATGCGTTCACAGGCATATATTGATGTCAACTTAAGTAAGGATTTAGTCTGGTCGACAAAAGCTGCTGTCAATTTTGATAATAATTTTTTCAAACAAGACGAACATGTGGTTTCGCAATTTAACTACAACGATAATTCGATGAATCTTGCCAGTTCTCCTTATATTCTTGGGGTTACCAACAACACGAACTGGAATATTCTGACTACAGTTTATTCAACATTGAATTACAATAAAACAATCGGTAAACATTACATCAATGCGATGGGTGGTTATAGTCAGGAACAAAACAATTATCGTTTTTTGAATGGCTACCGGCCCAAAATGCCATTTGACGCGCTTACTGAAATAAACTCGGGTTCAGCCGATGGGCAAACATTAAGCGGAAACTTACAGGAATGGGCTATTCAGTCTTATTTTGGCCGATTAAATTATTCCTATGATGAAAAATATCTTTTTGAGGCCAATGTCCGTTACGATGGTACTTCAAGAATATA
>CAMDGL010000412.1 GCA_945897845.1 Chitinophaga pinensis
ATGAATACGGAAACCAAATTGAACTTACTTTCACTCGAAGACTCCATTCCTGACTTCGAAATTATCAGGGAACAATTGATCAGGGCGGGTTTTAACCTGAATTTTTCGCGTGTCCAGACAAAAAAAGAATTTGAATCTGCCATTCGCGCTACAAAGTATGATTTAATACTGGCCGATTTTAATTTGCCGCAGTTCGACACTTTTGGTGCGATAAGTTTGTGCAACGAGATTTGTCCCGAAGTGCCATTAATTTGTGTATCAGGAAGTATCGGTGAAGAAACGGCTATTGAACTGATTAAATTGGGGGCAGTTGATTATGTGTTAAAAGATAAACCACAAAAACTTCCGTTTGCGATTAAGCGTGCGCTGGCAGAGGCCAAAGAAAAGGAAATACGACTACTTGCCGAAACAAAATTGCGCGAAAGTGAACAAAATTACAGAACACTTGCTGATTCAGGGCAGGCATTGATCTGGACTTCAGGAACTGACATGCTTTGCAATTATTTCAACCGGGTTTGGCTCGAATTTACCGGGCGTACACTTGAACAGGAGCTGGGCAATGGCTGGGCCGAAAACGTACATCCTGATGACCTGCAGCATTGTATAGATGTTTATAAACAATCGTTTAACAAGCGTGAAAAATACAGTATAGAGTACCGCATCAAACGATACGACGGCGAATACCGCTGGCTGATTGATGATGGATGTCCGCGTTTCGACAGCAACGGTGAATTTGCCGGATACATTGGTCATTGTCTTGACATTACCGAACGAAAACTTGCCGAATTGGAATTGATCAGGGCAAAAGAGAAAGCAGAGGAAAATGACCACTTAAAAACTGCCTTTTTGCACAATATATCCCACGAAATCAGGACACCGATGAACTCGATCATTGGCTTTTCTGAATTTATAAACGATCCGGATCTTTTGCCTGAAAAGCGGTTGGAATATACGGATATCATTGTCAAAAACTGCAACCAACTGCTTTCCATTATTTCCGATATTATCAGCATTGCTACCATCGAGGCTGGTCAGGAACGAATTACAGACTATGAAATTGATTTGAACAGTACTTTACATGGGCTTTACGAGCAGTTTCTGGAAAAAGTAAAAACCAAGAATATCAGCCTGATTGTGAGCCCGTTTTTGCCTGAAAAAGAAGAAATTATATTGACCGATCAGCAAAAACTCATCCAGATACTTTCCAATCTGATTGACAATGCAATTAAATTCACAAGGCATGGTTATGTGAATTTTGGTTATCAGATTGCAGATAGTGAAGTGAAATTTTTCGTTGAAGATACAGGCATTGGCATTCCGGAAGAAATGCACGAAGAAATTTTCAAACGGTTCAGGCAGGTCGAAACCAACACAGTTCGTCAGTTTGGCGGTTCCGGTTTGGGTCTTACCATTTCAAAAGCTTATACTGAACTTCTGGGTGGTAAAATTTGGTTAAACTCCATACCAGGCAAAGGCACGACCATCTACTTTACCATTCCCTATAAAAAAGTCGAAAAGACTGCCATCCCTGTACTGAAATTAAATTCTGTATCGGAAATGGAAATTAAAGGGCCAAAAACAGTTTTGATTGTAGAAGATGAAGATACCAATTACTTTTTGCTTGAAGAACTTCTGACAGGCTTAAATATCAACATTATCAGGGCGGTGAACGGCGATGAAGCCGTTGATATCTGCCGTTTATCGCGTAGTGTTGATTTGGTTCTGATGGATATAAAAATACCTGGAATGAATGGATTTGAAGCTACCAGATTAATAAGGGAATTTAATTCCTGCATCCCAATCATTGCCCAGACAGCTTATTCATCAGATCAGGATAAACAAAAGGCATTTGCCTGTGGTTGCAACGGTTTTATCAGTAAACCATTTAAACTTGAAGCCATTATTTTTAAAATTAAGGAACATTTATGCACGGCAGAAGGTCGTTAATGAAAAGAGGCTGAACTCATATGAGAACAGCCTCTTTGTATTATTGCAACAGAAATGTATTCGGTTGCAACTTTGAGCGAATTGATTGATTTCTGTTAAAATACCACTGTGCCCAGATCTGTCGAAACTCCAACAACCACGGTTTTTGCTGTAATGGTAACGGGCAACAAAGGTAGGGCAGGGGTTACAGTAATGCTATAAGTTCCTGAAGGCAGTCCTGAAATCAGAAACTTGCCGTTTGCATTGGTCACCGATGAGTATGAAATCCCGTTAGAGGTAGCAGTTACCACGATGTTTTCGCCGATAGGTGAAATACTTCCTATGATAGAACCTGTTATGGCAGTATTAATTGTCCTGATAACAGGTTTTAATTTATACGCACCATTGCCTGTTTTCACAACCGATTGGTTTGCATCAAAATCGAGCAGGATATAATAATCTACCCCTGGTTCGAATGTCTGATTAACCTGAAGTTTCAAGCCCGATTGCTCGGCGCTCGGCGTACTTAACGGATACACGACACCATCAACCAGAATTGAATTGTTGGTTCCCAGTATCAGTCTGATTTGCGAAATTGATCCTGCTTCAAGGTCGCCTGAAGCAATCATGGTGTCTAATCCGTTTGAGAAATCAAGTAGATTATAGATACCTGCATTTGCGTTTAGCAAAACGGTAGTTCCACCATTGCCGATGATTTCAACGCTTTTTACATCCACCATCACTGCATCGTAATTTGCAGGAGCATCTGTCATACGAACCGTCAAATGTGATTTCTCAGTGTCTTTTTCCGAATCGCAGGATGTAAATTGCAAAAATAGTAGTCCAATAAATGTGGCAAACATTATCTTCTGAATGATGATGTTTGTCCCTGCTTTCATTTGTGTTGTTTTCATGTTTTCTGTTTAAATCATTTGTAAAAAATTACTTGCAAAGGTGACGACAATGTTCTTGGTACGACTTACACAACTCTTTGTTTAAATTGCAAAATTCACAGGTCACAATGATAAATCAGTTTGTTTTGTTCGTCCCTTTAAGGACAAAACACCGATATTCAATATAGAGACCAACAATGAATTGTCTGTTTCATACCTATTGTAGGCTGGTCACTTTGTTCTTTTCAATTTCTATAAATACCTTGTGCCTAAAGGTACTGTTGATTATAGCGCCAATAATTCCTTGTCTTTTTCCGGATCACAAGATTTTTTTTGTGGTCAAGAGTTTTCAAAACTGAAATTTATTGTTGACTTGCTTTGCGTTCTCCACAAGATTGTCTGTGATCCTTTTTTCTGCCTTATTGGAAACTATCTAAATTTGATTACAAACACTGACCCCTATATTGCAAAAATAGGAGGCTCATTTTGAGCCTCCTATTTTAATATCTAAATTGAATTTTTATCGAAAAACTTATTTCGCCGGTATAATGTCGATGATAACCGAACGGTTATAAAAGCGTTCCTCAGGAAATTTGTTGTTAAACGGTGACATGCCTTCATCTTCACCAAATCCTTTAACTTCAAACTTAACGTCGGTTCTGTTCGATTTAGCCAAAGCTTTTTCAATGATACCCTTTACATCATTCGCACGTGCCAACGACAGTTTCAGGTTAACATCTTCACCACCAATGATATCAGTATGGCCATGTATAATAACTGTTCCGTTTTGAGGAATCTTCGGAGTTACCACTTCAGCAAGGTACTTATCGTAAATCGCGATGGCGTCAGAGTTGTTGAATTCATATATTACGCTGAATCTCATCATTTCTTCGGCTGCTGGCGGAGTCCATAGTACAAGGTGTGCAGAAGTTTCTTTCTTGATCACCTTACCGCTTTTTGTCTGGCCAATCATCGTGATTTTGTAATCACCTTCGGGATTCGAACCTAAAATGGTTTTGCCCGGTATGCTTACCGTTTCTTTGGTATAAGGGCCAAATTT
>CAMDGL010000413.1 GCA_945897845.1 Chitinophaga pinensis
GAGACAGGGCAATGCCCTGTCTCTACAAGAAATCAAAAAAAGAGGCTGGAACTTTCGATCCAACCTCTTCGCAAAAAGAAAATATTTTTCTTATACACGTTTTTCTTTGATACGGGCTTTTTTGCCTGTAAGAGAACGTAAATAATACAATTTTGCTCTGCGGACGCTACCTTTTTTATTCACTTCGATCAGGTCGATAAATGGTGAATAAAGAGGAAAAATCCTTTCAACACCAATACTTCCAGACATTTTGCGAACGGTAAACATTTTGGTAACTCCTTCACCTTTTACCTGAATAACTACACCACGGTAGTTCTGGATACGTTCTTTGCTACCTTCACGAATCTTGTAATGAACAGTGATTGTATCACCTGCTTTAAAAGACGCATGTTCTTTTGTTTCAACAGCAAACGCGTTTTGTGCTACTTTAATTAAATCCATTGCTATAAGTTTTAGTGGCAATATTACATCAAATCAATGAGTAAGAGATTGCTGAAATGTGGCGCAAAAATAATAAAATTATTCGTTCCGCAACTTGCATTCCCAACAAAATCTATTGTACACCTAAAAAATCAATGAGTTGGTGATCCGATCATTTTCAAATGATCGCCAGTGCTGTCAACAATTACTTTCTTCCACCACTCAGGATAACCGGGTTGACTTGGCCCAACAGGCATTCCAGTTTCTGAACGTTCAAAAACCCCATCTTTTTCTTTCTTGATGTTTCCATCAATAAATTTCACAATCAGGTATTGCGATAATTTCTTCCATTCCTTTGTCATTCCATTCGCCTGATTGACCGAATAATCGGTTAAGAACTGAAGCGTTTCCTTTTTCTTTCCGGTATTCCAAAGATTTTGAGCAGCCATGTCAACACTCGGCGTATATGCTACAAATTTATCTTCCAGATTCTTCTGAACTTTCAACACATCAGGAATCATGGCATCGTATCGCAGGTATGCAAAGTTCGAAACTATATTAAATGTCCAGAATGCCGATGTTTCTGAAAAAGTAAGCATATCGCCGTTTCCAACCCTGAAACACTCCGGAATTTCAGTTATTCCGCAGTACATTGGCGCATAAACGGTACTGTAAGAATCGTCAACGCCAAACCAAAGAATTCCGCCAATCGGATTTGGCAGCCATGAACGCGATTGGGCTACAAAAGAAAAACCGGTCTGCTGAGTCGAAATTGCCCGTTCGTTTACGAAGTCAGCCGAATCAACTGTAAAAGTTAAAGGACGCCAGCGATAAGGCAATTTGAAAGGTCCGGCACCGGCATCTTTGGTCATGTCCAAAGCTGTTCCCTGGTAATGATCGCGCATCATTCCCATCACATCCTGAACAGTCAGTTTTTTATCAGGCTTAATCCATAAAGGCATCCGGTTGGATGGAAATTTATTATCTCCACCATGTTTCACAATTCCGAGTGCATATTCTTCGTATTGTTTCATTCCTGAAAACACTTTATTAAAACCGGCAAATACACGGGCATCGCTAAAGCGTGCGCCACTGAAATCAACCGGAGCATAAATATCGGAAAAACTAAAATCTTTATTAAGCCCCTCGAACCAACCTTTTTCACGTGCAAATGAAATCACATCTTTTGCAAACAGACAATTTGCCGGGTCGTTCATCGGGAAGGTTGTTATGCGGGCCTGATTGGCATGACCGCTGATATATCCGTCGGGAACGCGCTGGGCAACCCAAACGGCACCTTTTTCACCATTGCCTTTGCCTATCATTTCCATGATCCAGACTTCGTTGGGATCAGAAATCGAAAATGATTCGCCTGAACTTGCATAACCATATTTGTCCATAAGATCAGCAATGACTTCAATGGCTTCGCGGGCGGTTTTGGCACGTTGCAATGCAACATACATCAAGCTGCCGTAATCCATAATTGCACCCGATTGTGTGGCCAATTCTTCGCGTCCACCGTAGGTAGTTTCACCAATGGCCACCTGAAATTCGTTCATATTGCCAACAACGCTGAAAGTGTGGGCAACCTGGGGTATTCTTCCCAAAAATTTACCTGTATCCCACTCATTTATATCCCGCATGGCATTGGCAGGATAATCTTTTGCCGGCTGAAAATACAATTCGCCATACAAAGTATGTGAATCAGCGGCATAGGTAATCATGGTCGAACCATCAGTTGATGCGCCTTTGGTAACTAAAAAATTGGTGCAGGCATCCGACAACTGAATACCAAAAACTACTAACAGAAGCGCCAGCACTAAAACTCGTTGAAGATTTTTTATCATGATATAGTATCTATTTTGAAGTTGAATTTCCCGACAAATATAATTAATCCTGAAGTGCAAATTTTACACCCAGGTTCCAAGCGATAAAGAAGCCGGATTTTAAGTAATTGAAACATGAGAAAGATCAGGGAAAAAACTAAACAGTGTTCAGTCTCAGTGTTCAGTGTTCAGAATGCAATTTTCGTGATTTCCGGGTTATCAGGAAATATCATTTTTTCAGAACAGCAATTGCCAGACAAATCCAGCCGGCAACAAAGGCCAGGCCTCCGATCGGTGTGATTGCTCCCAGAATTTTTATTCCTGAAATTGAGAGTGCATACAAACTTCCTGAGAATATAACAATTCCACCAATGAGCAGTATACCCGACCAGCGGAGCCATTTTGATTCAATCCTAAATCCGATCAATCCGATCAGCAACAAACCCAAAGCGTGATAAAACTGGTATTCTACGCCGGTTTTGTAAACTATCAACATTTCCGGAGATAATATCTTTTTCAATGCATGTGCACCAAATGCTCCGAATAAAACTCCCAAAGCCATAAAAAAAGCGCCTGCCAATAATATTTGTTGATTTTTCATTTCTCTGATATTTACTGAACACAACAACCGAAAGACTGTGTGGTTTTGGCGAACAAAAAATCCCGAAGGTTTTCTTCAGGATTTTTACAATTTTATTGTGAATTAAAAACTTAATCCAGCTTATGAATCACCAGTCCGGAGCGAAGTTTTGGTTCGAACCAGGTAGTTTTTGGAGGCATGATGTTTCCTGAATCTGCAATGTTGATCAACTGTTGCATGGAGACGGGGAACAAAGCGAAAGCAACTTTCATGTCTCCACCGTCAACCCGTTTTTTCAATTCACCCAAACCTCTGATTCCACCAATAAAATCAATACGCGTAGAAGTACGAAGATCGTCGATTCCCAAAATCTGATCCAACACAAGATTCGACAAAATGGTCACATCCAAAACGCCAATCGGATCGTTGTCGTTGAAAGTTCCGGGTTTGGCGGTCAGTTTGTGCCAGTTTCCGGAGAGATACATGCTGAATTCGTGCAGTTTGGCAGGTTTGTAAATTTCGGTTCCGGCCAATTCAACATCGAAATTCTTCGCAAGTTTTTCCAGCAATCCAGTTTCTGTCAAACCATTCAGATCTTTTACAGCGCGGTTGTAGTCGATAATCTGCAACTGATTGTCAGGAAAATGAACGGCCATAAAGAAATTGTATTCTTCGTTGCCGGTATGATTTAGATTCTGGCCTTGTTTTTCCAGTCCGATACGCGCAGCAGCGGCAGTACGGTGATGTCCGTCGGCCACATAAGTTGTAGGAACTTTGGTAGCGAACAAGTCTTGAATCTTCTGGTTGACAGCAGCATCGTTGATTGTCCAGAAATGGTGCCCAAAACCGTCTTCTGCAACAAAATCGTAATCCGCTTTCTGATTGTCAACAATAGATGCAACAATGTCATCAATTTCAGGAACAGCACGATACGAAAAGAAAACAGGTTCGATGTTGGCATTCAGGTAACGGGTCAGAATCATGCGATCCTCTTCTTTGTCTGGACGGGTCAGTTCATGCTTTTTAATAATCCCTCTGTGGTAATCTTC
>CAMDGL010000414.1 GCA_945897845.1 Chitinophaga pinensis
CTTATAGTTTTTCAGACAAACAAGTATTTTACTTTCAAATTAATTTTGGAAGTTCAAATTAATTTCTACATTTGCCCTCATTAAACGACACAAGAAATGAAAAATATCAGCATTATATCTCTAGTCATTGTCAGCGTGGTGGTCCTCCTTCGTGCACGATGAGATTGGTATAATGTAAGCTATAAGACTTAGAAGCCTTTCTCATTCAACTGAGAAAGGCTTTATTTTTAGAGTTAAACTTAATAAAAGCAAAAAGATATGCAAAAGCGATTAAGATCAGCAACAACTACCGAAGGAAGACGCATGGCAGGAGCGAGAAGTCTCTGGCGGGCAAATGGAATGAAAGAAGAGCATTTTGGACGACCGGTAATTGCCATAGTCAATTCGTTCACCCAGTTTGTACCTGGACATGTGCATCTTCACGAAATCGGACAATATATAAAAGGGATCATCGAGCAAAAAGGCTGTTTTGCCGCCGAGTTTAACACCATTGCCATCGACGATGGAATCGCCATGGGCCACGATGGAATGTTGTATTCACTGCCCTCGCGCGATATAATTGCCGACAGCGTTGAATATATGGTGAATGCCCACCGTGCTGATGCGATGGTTTGCATTTCGAACTGCGATAAAATTACCCCCGGAATGATGATGGCCGCCATGCGACTGAATATTCCTGTCATTTTTGTTTCCGGTGGCCCTATGGAAGCCGGAAAAATTGACGGTAAAATGTACGATCTGGTTGACGCGATGGTAATGGCTGCCGACAATTCAGTTTCAGAAGAACAAATGTCGAAAGTTGAACGTGATGCCTGTCCAACCTGCGGCTCCTGCTCCGGTATGTTTACTGCCAACTCTATGAATTGCCTGGCCGAAGCGCTAGGTCTGGCTCTTCCCGGCAATGGTTCAATTCTGGCAACACATGCAAACCGCAAACGGCTTTTTGATGAGGCAGCCAACCGGATCGTTGATATGACCTATGAACATTATAAGGATGGTAACGAAAATGTATTACCTCGAAATGTTGCAACAAAAGCTGCTTTCCAAAATGCGATGAGACTTGATATCGCCATGGGTGGTTCAACCAATACCGTTTTGCATATTCTGGCAATTGCCTCTGAAGGTGAAGTTGACTTCACTATGAAAGACATTGACGAATTGTCGCGGGTTACCCCAAACCTCTGCAAAGTGGCCCCAAGTGGAAGTTATCACATGGAGGATGTAAACCGTGCCGGTGGAATTATAGGAATACTGGCTGAGCTTGCGCGTGCCGGAATGCTCGATACTACAGTTCCCCGTGCCGATGGGCGTACCTTGGCCGAAGCCATCGCAGAATACGATGTAATGGCTCCGACGGTCACTGAAGATGCTTTCCGCAGGTATAAATCAGCTCCGGGCGGAGGCCGTAACCTGGTGATGGGATCTCAGGAAAATTATTTTAAAGAATTGGATACCGACCGCTCGAATGGCTGCATCCGCGACTACGAACATGCTTACAGCAAAGACGGCGGTCTGGCTGTTCTTTATGGCAATATTGCCCGGAACGGCTGCATCGTGAAAACGGCCGGAGTCGATCCTTCAGTATATCATTTTAAAGGAACTGCCAGGGTATTCCAATCGCAGGACGACGCCTGCAACGGAATTCTTGGCGACAAAGTGCAGGCCGGAGATGTGGTGGTAATTATTTATGAAGGGCCAAAAGGCGGCCCGGGTATGCAGGAAATGCTGTACCCAACTTCCTATATCAAATCCATGAACCTTGGCAAAGCTTGTGCGTTAATTACCGATGGACGTTTTTCAGGCGGAACTTCCGGTTTGTCTATCGGGCATGTTTCTCCGGAAGCTGCTGCAGGTGGCGAAATCGCACTTATTCGTGATGGAGACCTGATTGAAATTGACATTAAAACCCGCAAGATAAATGTTTTGCTAAGCGATGAAGAATTGTCAGCAAGAAATGAACAGGAATTAAGCAGGGGAAAAGATGCATTTATGCCGGCACCGCGCGACCGTCAGGTGAGCAAAGCTTTAAAAGCATACGCCAGCATGGTTTCGTCGGCTGACCGTGGCGCAATCAGGATTATAGAATGATTTACGATTTGTTTATTTACCATTTACCATTTGAGTCTCTCGATTCAGCGCAAAATCGTAAATAGTAAATCGTCAAATAGTAAATCCAAACAGGGGTTATTTACGATTTATTCATTTACAATTGACCATTTAATTAGCCAGTTTCAGCGTAAATAGTAAATCGTCAAATTGTAAATCATAACAGGTTCCTAAAAAATAAAGTTGTTGGAATAAAATAAACAAAACTCTAAATACTATGGCAACACAACGTGTAAGCGGCTCGCAGGCTGTAATCTTATCCCTTCTGGAGGAAGGAGTTGATACCATTTTTGGGTATCCGGGTGGGGCAATTATGCCCATTTATGACGCATTGTACGATTTTGACCAACAGGTTACCCATTATCTCACAAGGCATGAACAAGGTGCAATTCATGCAGCCGAAGGTTATGCAAATGTAACCGGAAGAGCCGGGGTTTGTTTTGCGACTTCCGGTCCGGGTGCTACCAATCTGATTACCGGGTTGGCAGATGCTCAAATCGATTCTATTCCAATTGTCTGCATTACCGGTCAGGTGGCTTCCCCGCTGCTTGGTACCGATGCTTTTCAGGAATCGGATGTAATAAGTATTACTTTGCCGGTGACCAAATGGAATTACCAGGTTACCAGTGCTGAAGAAATTCCCGAAGCGATTGCAAAAGCTTTCCACATTGCTACAACTGGTCGTCCGGGACCTGTATTGCTCGATATTTCAAAAGATGCACAGTTTGGAATGTTCGATTTTGAATATAAAAAATGCACCAAAATAAGAAGCTATCTTCCGGAATATCCCGTTGATCCGTTTCAGGTAAAAGCTGCTGCAGACTTGATTAACGAAGCTAAAAAGCCAATCATATTATTTGGACATGGCGTAATCCTTTCCCATGCGGAAAAAGAGCTGAAAGAATTAATTGAAAAAACAGGTATCCCTGCTGCATGGACATTGCTCGGTCTTTCCGCACTTCCTTCCGACCATCCGCTCAATGTGGGAATGTTGGGAATGCACGGAAACTACGGCCCAAACATCAAAACCAACGAAGCGGATGTGGTAATTGCCATCGGGATGCGTTTCGACGACCGCGTGACCGGAAAGGTTGCTGCTTATGCCCGTCAGGCTAAAATTATTCATCTTGAAATTGATCCTGCTGAAATCAATAAAATCATCAAGGCCGACGTACCGGTTTTGGGAAGTGCAAAAAAATCGCTTAGGATGCTGATTGGTA
This sequence comes from Chitinophaga pinensis, assembly GCA_945897845.1. GTDB lineage: Bacteria > Bacteroidota > Bacteroidia > Bacteroidales > Prolixibacteraceae > Aquipluma. The sequence continues at coordinate 3,327 of CAMDGL010000414.1, forward strand.
ATGTCAACCAGAACTCGCACGAAGCATGGCTGCAGGAATTTCGCGATTGCGATAAGATTGAATATGAAAAGGTAATTTCGCATGATATTCATCCTAAAAAGGCAGGATTGACCATGGGCGAAGTAATTCGTATCGCTTCTGAAAAAACCAACAATGATGCTATTCTTGTAACAGATGTTGGGCAACACCAAATGATCGCATCCCGCTACTTTAAATTTAGCCAACCCCGGAGCAATGTAACTTCAGGAGGTTTGGGTACAATGGGCTACGCGCTTCCAGCTTCGATGGGCGCCAAAATCGGACAGCCAGATCGGGTCGTATTCGCAGTTGCCGGCGATGGCGGGTTTCAGATGACCATTCAGGAACTGGGAACAATTGCGCAATACGGACTGGATATAAAAATAATTGTGCTGAATAATAATTTCCTCGGAATGGTTCGCCAATGGCAACAGTTGTTTTTCGAGAAACGGTATTCGTTTACCGAAATGAAAAATCCTGATTTCGTGGGAATAGCCAAAGCGTATGGACTGGCTTCGCAGAAAGTTAC
>CAMDGL010000415.1 GCA_945897845.1 Chitinophaga pinensis
AACTGCAATAAATCCGAAGATACCGCAGAAAGCCACTATTCCCAGATCGACCACATGATTTCTAAAATTGGCCCTTTGTCTGAAAAGCAAAACGAAATGCAATAAAGCGAACAGCAAATTAACGAACAGCCAGTTGAAACCCTCCGAAAGAGAGAAGTAAAACCGGATAAACTTGCTGTTATCGCTGGTCATCGAAACCTGTGCCGGAAACAACGACGCAAATATTCTGCCTTCGGTTTGTTCTTCCTTCAGCTTCCAGGTTTCAGTATATGTTTTAACAACCTGATAATCAGTATTCAATGCAATTGCTTTCATGTGATCTTCGGCTTCAATAATGACCGTATAATTGAACAAATCGCCAAAAATTTTCAGGTCACAATTTGATACATCAAATCCCTCAACCGGCCATTTTATCAGTTGATAGTCATCTTGTGTCAGAATGTAAATTTCATTTTTTCCAGAAAACAGATAGGCATAAAAGTCCTTATTTTTAAAGTCAACACAACTGATATACTTGAATTTCAAACCCTCCGGAATGTCAATTTGCTTTACATACGGAAAACCCTTGATCATTTTCAGATGAAAAAGCTGATCTTTTGAATCAACGATAAAATAACCTTCATCGACTGATTTTCGCGGAGTTGCCAATCCTGAAATAGTTTTCGCCGGAAATGAAAAGCCATTATGAAATAAGGCCGCTGAAAACAGTTGACTTTTTTCTTCCAAAACCTTGTTGGTGGCAGCGTCAATAAAATCAATCCTCCAGGTAATCCTGAAAAAATCTTCAGGTAAATCAAACTTTGCACGACCTGATTGGGATTCAAACAATGGATAAAGACCAGGAACCGGAGCATCAATCTCTTTGGTTTTCACGCGGAAAAAAGATTTTGCTTTTGAGATGGTATGCATATTAAGCGCTATTCCGTTGATTGAATCAGGCATTGAACCCGAAGTAATTAGTTGCTTTTCAAACATCATCGGGAGTTTCTGCTCATACTCTTCACGGGAATACTGTTGTCCTTTGGCATCTTCCCAGGTTTTTTCGCTGATGCGATGAATCATAAAATCATCATTGATGCAACTGTACAGAATAAATGGCTTCCTGACAGGTTTTTCGAAGGCCATCCAATACAATTTGGGAAGAATAATTGCCAATGTGAGGGTGGCAATAAAGACGAGTAAATATCTGCTGATTTTTTCCATCTTACATTTCCCCCTTTCTGAACCTGTACGCCGAAAACAAAAGCGCAATACTTAAAAAAGCAGTCAACACAAACAATCCTGAATTTGCCGGGCCATAAGCGCCTGTAACCGGAGAATTTAAATAAATGGTCAGGAAAAACCCGCCAACCACGGAATAGTAAAAACGGAATTTCCATTCAGGTTCCAAAACAATCAACGCAACAAGAAAATAGGCTGCAAATCCGGCAAAAAACCAGGGGAAAATTGAAATTATGCTGTCTGTCACCATCTGAACCGGGAAATAAAGCAGGCTAAATCCAGCAAACATTCCAAAGAAAACCAAGAATGAAAGCAGCAAACTGACCGCCCCAAAAGCATGCATCATCAGCAATGCTTTATTTTCACCCAAAGGAAGATGAAAAGTTAGCTTGATCCGTTTGTTGACCGTTTCAGGAAAATACTGGGTAAAGGCAATGGTCAATCCGCCCAACAGCGGGACATATTTTAACGGACTAAAAAACTGATGTCCCATAAACAGAATACTGTTCCAGACATTTTTCCCTCCCGAAAAAGCAAAACCATGCTTCAGGGTAAGAAACAGATAGCCGATGCCCAGAATTCCGAGCAAGGTATATCCGATCAGGAACCACCTGATTTTTAACCATTCTTTATAAACAATTGATTTCCACATCCTCTAATATTTTCCGGTTAAACCAATAAATGCGTCTTCAAGCCCCATTTTTACCTGGGCGAAATTACTGACAGTGATATTGTTGTAATCCAAATACTTCTTCACGATACTTTCAGATGAATAGGTATATAACTCAACCTTATTTTTTACTTTGTCGAGATTTACCACAAACGATGCTTTTTTCAGATCGGTTTTGTCATTTTCAAGCACAAAATCGAACCGTTTGAAGCTGACCATAAATTCGTTCACCGAAGTTTGTGCTAACACCCCGTCAAAGTCGATGATCAGTAAATCGTCAATCAGCCTTTCCATGTCCTGAATAATGTGCGAGGTGGTAAATATGGTTTTGTTTTCTGCTTTGGCATATTCGCGAAGGTAGTCGATAAACAAACGGCGGTATCCCGGGTCGAGTCCCATCGAAAAATCGTCGAGAATCAGCAGGTCGGGATCCTGTGCCAGAATAAGTCCCAAAGCTACCTGCGACCGCTGACCGCACGACATGGTTGAGATTTTTTGCGTCTGTGTAACATTCAGCTTCGACATCAGTTCCCAAAAAGGAGAAGGTTTCCAGTTCGGATAAAACCCTGAATAAAACTTCTCAATCTGGCGGATATTCATAAACGAATACTGAATGTGCCCTTCAATTAAAAATCCAATTCTCGCTTTGGTGCGGGGACTCAAATGCTGCGTATTTTCACCAAAAATGAGACATTCTCCGTTTCGTGGCTGAAGAAAACCGTTTAAAATATTGATGGTGGTTGTTTTGCCTGTACCATTTTTACCCAACAGTCCCAGAATACTTCCTTCCCTGACATGAAAATTCAGGTTTTCGTACACCCGTTTCTTGCCGTAGTAATGTGTAAGGTTATTGCATTCAATTACATTGTTCATGCCCAATTAATTAAAAGATTAAACCCGTGCTAAAACTGAAGACAGTTCTGGTCAGCCCACTTTCAGAACGGTACCAGTCAAAATCAGTTTTTATAAAATACTTATCGAATGTTTTTTGTAACGGAACCTGATAAGCCAATGAAACTCCCGGCGAAAGGAATCCTTCAGTAAGGTAATCGAATTCAGGTCCATACATTTTTTTTACCAAAAAATTGGTTCCCGCAAGGTTTTGTTGGCCATCAAGATTGAATTGATAACTGAACTTGATTTCCGTGGAAACGCTTGCCCGCTGAAAGGTAAATAATTTCAGGTAGCTTGCCGCAAGCTTTAAATTTGAATAGCGCTGATCGTTATTGGGCAAATAGTATTTTTCATCGAATGCCGAATATTTCAAACCTGTATTAAACAGCGATTTCATCAGGTCATCCTCATCTTTCACCATTAACTGATAGTTCAATTCTGCATTGATTCGCAGTGAATAGTACTTTTGTTCTTCGCCATACGTGATCCAATGCTCCAGATCGGTTGCACCAACCTTCTCCAAACGCTGTATAAATTCAGTTCCCAACTTGCTGACGATATGCAACATGGCTTTCATTTGATGAACTTTTGCACCTTTATCAATCGAAAAAACATCGGTCAGGTTCCAGTCAATTCCATCCAGCCGCGAGTCGTTCTTTGTAGCCGCCCAGAGTGCGGTTCCGCCTCTCCGCCCGTCGTCGATGGTTTGCAGGGAATAACTGTAATTGGTGTGGAACAAATTGGAAACATCGTCCGACATCCATTCTGCCTGCAATCCTCCGCCAAACTTGTGCTGCTGATACAGTCGATAAAAGGAACTTGAAACATGATAATTAAAAACACCGGGACCATGTAACTGAAACATCGCATGTTGAGCATTTTCTTCCACTACCGAAATGTCAATGTCTTCGTTGTAATATCCGTAAGTTAAGTTTGCCCCAAGCTTGAAACGACTTGCTTTATAGAGCAATCCGGGTGAAACAGTTGTTTGCAAAACTTTGTTTTCAGGCCGCGGGTCGCGGTTTTTCGAGGCAGTCCCAACTTTGTAGTCGAAGCTCAAACCCCAATCAAGCTGGCTGTTTACCGG
>CAMDGL010000416.1 GCA_945897845.1 Chitinophaga pinensis
TCGTTCATTCGCACCCATTCAACCATTGAAATGAGTTTATTTTGCACAGTAGTTACATCAACACCTTTTACATCAACACCAGTACATTTATCGAGGTGAGTATCAAAAATAAACTTCCCGGGTTTGTCGGGCTGATATTGGAAGGATTGGGCTTCGGCAATGAATTGATAAAACAGCATTAACATCAGAAGCAGAGCACGTTTCATAACCTAGGATTTATTTTATTGGATTATTAACGGTAGCAGCGATTTTACAAATTCCACATCAAGCGATTCTTCAAAGCGACAAAGTGCATAGCCTATGCCATTATTTTTCAAAGCTGCAGCAGTGTTTTGTTGCAAATATGGTTTGTTGCCAATCATTCGGAAGTAGATAAACTGAATATCGGATTTGGGTCTGTTTTTATCGCAATAAGCCGGATTAACTTTCATGATTAGGGGGAAGCCGGTTTGGGTGCCAACCCGTGATATTGCACCACTCAAAGTTGCCGGTTTGTTCCAGTCTTCCTGTTGAATGGCCTTCCATTCTTCTTTCAGAGATTTCAAAACAAAGTCTCTCTCCATTTGATCCGGAACTTTTCTGTTCTCGGCAAATACCGCATCAAAAGCTTCTTTTACGGTAACGGGTAACCAGTAATCGGGCTGATTGGGATTATAAACTACGTAACACTCACCATCATAAACATCAATTCCTGGTTCAATGGTTTCCTTCTTTTCAGGAACGGTAAAAAAGTCGGGTTTTGATGACAAACGATAGGAAGAGAACTGATATCCCTGTGGCACCAATTTATTAATGATAAGCGACCATTCCGGAGGTTCGATTAAATTGCGAACTTCTTTTCCATCCTTCAACCTGAACCATGATGCAAATTCAAAACTAATCCGGGAAGGTACACCGTAGCTCTCAACATCTTTCATGCCCATGGTATAAATCCGGGCTCGGCCGTCGAAACCTTTCATCTCAGTTAAAACGCGGTTTTTCCTGACCGTGTTGACAACATCAGTAATTTTCAGAAGATTGGCTGAGATTTCAGTTTTGGAAAAACCAAATTCAGGTGCGGTATAATTCGTTCTGGTCAGAATCTCGAAAGTGCCCGGATGGTCAGGAACAAGCGGGAGTTCCTGGGCAACCAGCCCTAAAATAAAAAAATAAAAAACGACAGTGCATGTTGCTAATATTTTCATTTTCATTGTTTTATCAGATACAAACAAGGCTGAATTATTTATCTTTTTGGTTCAAGGTAAATTCAATGGTAATTGTTGATTTTTCTTTGGTTGCCGGGTCGGTTATTTCTTTGGTGTCTTTCTGTTGTAGAACTTTATCGGTAGTCTTGCCCTCGTAAGGCCCAAAAATTACTTTTAGCGGAATTTTGATTTCACGGGGGACTACTTTTGTTTCCTGAGGAATATTGTCGCAAGTCCCTTCAGCCTGAGTAATAACCTTGTCTTCACCGGTTACCGCTTGTGAAGTTCCTTTGGCAATAAGCAGGTAAGTTCCGTCATCCATAAATCTAAGTTCTATGCGGGTGTCATCCTGTACTTTTCCTTCCCGAAAACTAACGTGAGAAATACCGCTGCCTTTTACCTTCATTGAACTTGTTATTGTTGTGACAAGTCCGCCTTCCCTCCCTGTTTTGCATTTATGGCATCCATCTTCTTCCGTAGTTTTCGAAACTTCATCGGTGTAGAATGTCATGGTTCCATCGGTCCATGCTATCCCTTTTCTCTCGAGCTTCCATTCGCTGAAAGTGCTGTTTTTTATGGTCATTTCTTTGTGGTACCGTTGATCCATGCCATTGCAATACACACCGTAATCTTCAATATTTGTTGAATCAAGTTCGGAATTTAAGGTAATTGAAACCGGGCCAACAAATGGACAGATTTCAATATTTTTTAATCCATTAACCACATCTTTAGCGACTTTTCCTACTGCATCAACCCCGGCATTGCCATGTGGAGCGCTCGCTGTCTCTCTGGAAATTACTCTTGCCTTTCTGGTATCGGCACAAAAAGCGTCAATGATGGCATTGCCTTCTAAAACCCTTACTTTCAGGCTGACCAGATAATCGTTTCCCATGGCTTGTGCAATGTTGCTTACGGCTTCATCGTTGCCGGTTCCCAAAAGTTGTTTTTGGCGTTCCAGATCAAGTAGCGAGACCACCGAGGAAAGACTATTGATTTCTGCACAGGGAAAATTCTTTTTCAGTTCATTAAAAACTTTTGACTCGAAATAATGCAAATATGCTTCTGCCTCCTTATTGTTCCCTGAAGTGGTTATAAAGAATCTCTTGTTTGCTGCCTGACTCGGAATTGTCCCTGTAAACAGCAATAGCAGCACAATCGACATTAACTTTCTCATTTAAGTAAGATTTTACAGTTTGGCAACTCTGTCTTTATTCGGTTGATTTCAGCTTCAGTTATTTGGGTTTTTGCAATCCCCAGCGTATCAAGTGCATTCATATTGTTTATGGCGGGGGTTAATGAAACCAGTGGATTAATATCTACACAAAATTTTTTCAGGGAATTGAGCGAACTTAGTTCCGGAGGTAATTGGCTGATTTGATTGTTATAAAGCATCAAACTGGTTAGTTTCGGAAAATTGGCTACGGATTTTGGGATTTTAGTTACAAAATTTCTGAAATTGATGATGTATAAGCGCTGTAAAGGATAATTGGCAGCTTTGGAAATAATCGATTCAAGATCAACCGGGGCACCATTTTTTCCACCGGTAATCAACAATATTTTGATTGATTTGTAATTTTCCATCTGGTCGATCACCATCTGAACTCCTGGCATCGACATATTTATGCACAGATAGGTCATTTCCTCCAGAAATTCAGGACTTACCACTTTCAAAGATTCGTCTTCCTTATATTCCGCTGCAATTTCCTCGCGCAGTGGTTCGGCCAAATCCCATTTTCCTTGTCCCCCTTCCTGAACGATTTTCATCATTTGGTTCCACAACTTGTTACTGTAATCGTCATTTTCCTGCTGAATTTTGGCCCCTTCTTCCGGGTTTATGACTTCGCTACCCGGTGGCAGGGTTTGGGCTTTGCTTTGCCGGAGAGCCGAAGTTAATTTGGCAGCCAGTTCCTGAATTTTTGCATTGGCTGTTTTGGCTGCTGCCGGATCACTCCAATTGGTACTTTTCCGGATAGCCGACATTTGTGCACGAATGGAGGCCGCGTCGTTGCCCGTATTTTGTGCGGCAACCGAAAAACAGAAAACCAGAAACAGAAAAAAGATTTGGATTTGTTTCATTGGGACAGTTTTGATTGAATGAACCCGTTTTATCATTTCATCTTGCTTATTCTATCCCGATATATACATATTTAGACCTGATCTGGTTGTATTGGTAAACATTGCTTAACCGGCTGAGATAAGCCTTGACATTCTCCAACCCCATTAAGCCCGGCTTTGCATTCATCTCAACCCCTGTTTGAGATGCAGTTACCTGATTCGTTAGTTTTTCGAGCCGGTAATAGGACATAAGGGAGGCTTGCATAAAGGTTTTATACCTCGATAAAATTTCGAGATACTTTGGACTTTGCAGGTTGCAATAATTAATCTGAAGATCTCTGATTCTATTAGTTAACGACTTGATTACGTCATCATTTGGCCGGTTCTCTTTTTTATACTCTTCGTTCAGTTTCTCCTCTAATTCATCAATTTGAGTTACCAGAGCCAGTGCATTTTTGTCGTTTTCCAGTTCCTCAAATTGCTTCATATATTTCGTTTGCTGAGCGTTGAGGCTATCGGCCAACTGCCTCTGTTTGGTCACGAGTTGATAATTTTTCATATCAGCTGCAGTTTTTTTCTGAACGGCCTGCGGATCGGCCATAACTTCAGCCTTTTTCTCGGTAGC
>CAMDGL010000417.1 GCA_945897845.1 Chitinophaga pinensis
TTTCAATATCAACGATCTGATCGATAGCGGATTGAAGCCGGTAACGGTTTGTTCTGATATTCTTAAGCCGGGTGGTTATGGACGATTGGCGCAATATGTTTCAACTCTTTCGGAGAAAAAGAACAAGGAAACCAGGTCGCCATTAGAAAAACTTAATGCTTACGCCGACGAAGTCGTGCTGAATGATGATTATAAACGCGATCCTTTTGTAACTAAAAGCATTAAAACCAGCCGTGCTCTAGGATATTTCGATTGTATACATGCGCCTTGCGTGGACGAATGCCCGACCAACCAGGATATTCCGGAATATTTGTATCACACATCTCAGGGCGATTTCCAGAAAGCCTTTGATGTGATCATGATTAAAAATCCATTCCCGAATGTGCTGGGCGTGGCTTGCGATCATTTGTGTCAGACAAAATGCACACGTATCAACTATGAGCAGGCACTGAAAATCAAAGAAGTAAAACGCTTTGTCGCCGAAAAAGGATTTGAAGCCGATATCAGTATTTCACCGTCAAACGGAAAGAAAATTGCCATTATTGGTGCCGGACCTTCAGGATTGAGTTGCGCATACTTTTTACGAATGGGTGGATTCGAAGTTGAAATATTTGAAACAAAATCCATTCCAGGCGGCATGGTTTCCGAAGCCATTCCCGAATTCAGGCTGAAGATGGAATCCTTGAGAAAGGACATTGAAAGGATTGAAAAGCTTGGAGTAAAAATCCGGTATAACTCAAAAATTGACAGCCAGCTTTTTGCCCGCCTGCAATCGGAATATGATTCTGTTTATATCGCAGCCGGAGCGCAGCGTTTTAAAACCCTTCAAATGGAAGGTGAAAATGCAGCCGGAATTCTGAATGCATTTGAGTTTTTAAAAACTACAAAACAGGGGAAAATAACTGATTTAGGGAAAAATATTATTATCATCGGTGGTGGGAATACTGCCATGGATGTTGCCCGTACTGCAAAACGCATTGCTCAACCCGGGAGTACAGTCAAAGTTCTGTATCGCAGAACCCGCACCGAAATGCCTGCCGATGTGGATGAAATCAAAGCTCTGCTTGCCGAGGGAATTGAATTGAATGAACTGGTTGCACCCGAAAAGCTTGTAATCAGCGGAGGCCGCATTTCTTCCATTGTTTGCGCAAAAATGGAATTGGTAAAATCTTCAACGGATTCACGCATGACTCCTGTTAAAATTGCAGGTCAATTTGTTGAATTCCAGGTTGATTCGCTGATTCCTGCTCTTGGACAGGATATTGATATTGACTTTATAACTTACGGAGAACTTCAGACGGTAAAAGGCTCTTACGAAACTTCCGTTCCCGGTGTTTTTGTAGGCGGCGATGCCATGCGAGGTGCTGCTACCATTGTAAAAGCGGTTGGCGACGGTCGCAAGGCAGCCATCCAGATTGCCGCAAAAGCAGGAATCGTTCTTCCTTCCGAAAAACTGTCTTCGGATAAAAAAATGTCGCACAACGATTTTATCGTTCGTAAGTCGAAGCGGGTAAAAATAGATTCAGAAATTGCCGGTGATCATCCTGAATTTTCCGCTGAATCAGCCATTCAGGAAGCTTCACGTTGCCTTTTTTGTGGCGATGTTTGCAGCGTTTGTGTTACGGTTTGCCCGAATCGTGCCAACAATTATTACTTAACACAAGCGGCTGAGATTCCTGTTTGGAAAATTGATTTCAAGGGAAAAGAAGCTTCTTATAAAATTGATAGCTACCTGAAAATCCAGCAAAAATACCAGGTGCTGAATGTGGCTGATTTCTGCAACGAATGTGGAAACTGTACTACTTTTTGTCCGACTAACGGATCGCCGTTCAGTGATAAACCCCGTTTTTGCCTCACGGAAAAGAGCTTCAGCCAGACTGAGAACGGATTTTTACTTCAAAAAAATGGAGCAAGTACAACCTTGCTTCACCGGAACGGAGATAAAATCATGAAACTGACCAAAGATGAAAACGCATATAATTATTCGGATGAAGCAATAGCTGTCAGTTTTGATCTGGTTGATTATCATGTCATTAACGCAATGAAACTGAAAACTCTTGATCCGGAAATAAAATTAAATAAAGCAGCTGAGATGAAAGTACTGATTGATTCGGTTACAATTTTGGGAACCTAAAATCAGACACATTTATTAAACCACATTATACACAATAGGGCACAATAGAAAAAATTTCATAAAACAAACGGTAAGGTTTCTTAATGAAAAAATTACAATAATTGAGTAAATGCAAACCCTCCGGATTAATCAAGAACCACTAATGTGACCTATTGTGTCTATTGTGGTTAATAAAAACAGAATCAATATTTACATCCATAACTTTGTTGAGTTAAAGCCTAACAAATGATAAAACTTACCGACAAAATCGTAAACCAGGCGGCCAGGCAAAAAGCCATTGAACGCTTCCGCGAAAAAGGCATCGTACTTCCTACATTTGCCCAGATGCGCAATCCGGAACTTGTTCCCGAAAAAATCAAAGAGCAACTGAAAACCATAGGATTATGGGATCTTCACCCGGCAAATCTTTTCAGGATAACATGGAAAAACCAGCCTGTTCCAAAAGGTGGCCTTTACGGTGGTGTTAACTATTTTGAAATCCCTTCCGAAATTACCGGTGTAAAAACACGTATTATTCTGCTTGTGGGAAAATATTTCCCAACCGGCGCTCATAAAGTAGGCGCCGCTTATGGTTGCCTTGCTCCGCGAATCCTCACCGGCGAATTCGATCCTACCTTTCATAAAGCCGTGTGGCCATCAACCGGCAACTATTGCCGCGGCGGGGCTTTCGATTCGCATTTGATGGGCGTTACTGCAGTTGCTATCCTTCCGGAGGAGATGAGCAAAGAACGTTTCACCTGGCTTAAGGAAATTGGTGCTGAAGTAATCGCTACTCCCGGCTGCGAATCGAATGTTAAGGAAATCTACGACAAATGCTGGGATATCCGCCGTAACCGCAAGGATTGTGTGATCTTCAACCAGTTCGACGAATTCGGGAATCCTTGCTGGCATTATAATGTAACTGCCCCGGCAATTGAAGAAGTCTTTAATTCCATCAAATCACCTAAAGGCCAACTGGCTGCTTATGTTTCGGCAACCGGTTCGGCTGGTACTATTGGTGCCGGCGATTACCTTAAAAAGCAATTTTCGCATATGAAAATTGTTGCTTCCGAAGCACTGCAATGCCCGACCTTGCTCAACAATGGCTTTGGTGGTCATCGTATCGAAGGTATTGGCGACAAGCATGTTCCCTGGGTTCATAATGCAAAAAATACCGATATGGTTACAGCCATTGATGATGAAGATTGCATGCGTCTTTTCAGGCTGTTTAACGAACCGGTTGGGAAAAACTATCTGAAATCAATTGGAATTGAGTCTGAACTTGTCGATAAGCTTGAATTGATAGGTATTTCAGGAATTGCGAATATCTTGTCGGCAATTAAAACGGCCAGATATTACGAAATGAACGGCGATGATGTAATAATCAGCCTCGCGACCGATGCAGCCGAAATGTACACTTCGCGTTTGGAAGAGTTAAATACAGAGAAGGGAGCCTATACCACTCTTCAGGCCGCAAAAGATATGGAAAAATGTCTTTTCGGACAATCCACCGATCACCTGAAAGAACTCAGCTATTACGACCGAAAAGCCATTCATAACCTCAAATATTTTACGTGGATTGAGCAGCAGGAAAAAGATCTTGAAGACCTGAACCAACTCTGGAACGACCGCGATGTGTGGGATCAGCAATTTCAGCAGGCTGAACGCTGGGACGAAATGATAAATGAGTTTAACGAAGAAACTGGAGTTCTAAAGCGTTTATAAAAAATAATATGCAGGATAAAACTATT
>CAMDGL010000418.1 GCA_945897845.1 Chitinophaga pinensis
GCCTGAACAGAAGAGCAGGCGGTTAAAGGCAGACCTCATTGCCTGCTGCAAATGTAGCTATTCTTTGGTTGTACCTTGTTGTAATTGGTAAATTCAGGAATAATAAAGAACGAATCTAAATTGGAATGGAGGATTATACGATTGAAAATTATATTCTATTTTTGTCAATATACTCTCCAGAAATGAAACACTACTCAATAAAAAGCTGGCTATGGAATTTATGTCTTCTCCACCGATTTTGCTGAACCTGAAACTTGAAACTCCTTAAATATGACCTCAAAAGAACGATTTGACCTGACTATCAACCACAAACAACCTGACCGGGTTGTGGTTGATTTTGGTGGAACGGCAGTAACCGGAATTCATGTGCTGTCGGTTGAAAACCTGAGAAAATATTACGGGCTGGAGAATAAGCCGGTACGTGTGGTTGAACCCTATCAAATGCTGGGCGAAATCGATCAGGAATTGATTGATTGTATGGGAATTGATGTGGTTGCAGCCTGGGGGCAAAACAACATGTTCGGCATTTATAACCACGAACCGCTGAAAGAATTCAAAACATTTTGGGGGCAAACCGTGCTTGTTCCTGAAGGTTTTCACACTTCATTCGATGAAAAAGGGGATTTGCTGATTTATCCCGAGGGCGATACTTTCGTTCCGGCATCAGCACGAATGCCAAAAGCAAGTTATTTTTTCGATGCCATCATCCGTCAGGAGCCGGTTGACGACGAAAAACTGGATGTTCAGGATAACCTGGAAGAATTTGGATTGGTGTCAGAAAGTGATCTTCAATTCTGGAAAGATGCGACACAGAAGGCCCGTGCCACAGGAAAAGCTGTAATAGCAGGACTTGGCGGAACTGCCCTTGGCGATATCGCACTGGTTCCCGGTTTGCAGATGAAACATCCGAAGGGCATTCGCGATATTGCCGAATGGTACATGAGTACTGTTTTGAGACCCGATTATGTCACTGCCATTTTTGATCGGCAGTCTGAAATTGCAGTGGAGAATTTCCGCCGTTTGCACGAGGTTATTGGCGATAATCTGGATGCTGTTTTTATTTGCGGAACTGATTTTGGTACACAGGATTCAACCTTCTGTGCTCCTGAACAATTCGACGAATTGTGGCTGCCTTATTACCGGCGTATTAACGATTGGGTACATGCAAATACCAACTGGAAAACCTTTAAACACTCTTGCGGCGCGGTTGAAACATTTATGTCGCGCTTTATTGATGCCGGTTTCGATATTATCAATCCGGTGCAGATAAGTGCCAAAGGAATGGATGCCCAACATTTGAAACAGGCATACGGGAAAGACCTCGTTTTTTGGGGTGGTGGCATTGATACACAAAAAACCTTGCCATATTCTACTCCGGAACAGGTTCGCGAAGAAGTGCTCCGTTTGTGCGACATTTTTGCCAAAGACGGTGGGTTTGTATTCAACACCGTTCACAACATTCAGGCGAATGTTCCTGTGAAAAACATTGTGGCCATGGTTGATGCGGTAAAGGAATTTAATGGAAGAAACTAACAAATCAATTTAAACCTGACTAAAAATGATAAAACTAAAGTTCAAATTGCTGTCGTTATTGTTGACGATTGTAATAGCCGGTTCTGCCAAAGAGTACCATGTTTCTGCGAACGGTGATGATCAGAACGAAGGTTCAGCATTAAAACCATTCCACACCATCAATTATGCCGCAAAATTAGCCGTTGCCGGCGATGTAATAACTGTTCATGCCGGTACTTACCGCGAACGGATCGATCCGGTCCGCGGTGGTGAAAGCGACGCCAGACGAATTATATACAGGGCGGCCCCGGGCGAAAAGGTGGAAATAAAAGGATCGGAAGTGATTACCGGTTGGAAAAACGAGAAGAATGGAACCTGGAAAGTAACTGTTCCAAATTCCTTTTTCGGAGATTACAATCCATACAAAGATTCAATAAATGGTGACTGGTTCGACAGGAGAGGACGGATACACCATACCGGCGAAGTATTTTTGAATGGAAAGTCGCTGTACGAAAAGGAAACCATCGAAAAAGTGATCAATCCGTTGGCAGACACTAAAATTCAGGATATTGAGGGTTCAGTTTACACATGGTACTGTGAAAGTGACAACACGAACACCACCATTTATGCCAACTTTCAGAAATTCAACCCCAACAACGAATTGGTTGAAATCAGTGTACGGGCAACTGTTTTTTACCCATCGAAACCAGGCATCAATTATATCACCATCAGCGGTTTTCATATTAGTCAGGCAGCCACGCAATGGGGCGCGCCAACCGCCGAACAGGTTGGAATGATTGCCACCCACTGGAACAAAGGCTGGATTATCGAAAATAACGTGATCAGCGATTCTAAATGTTCCGGAATAACGCTTGGGAAAGAACGTAGTACCGGGCATAATGTGTGGAGTAACGACAAAGAAAATTTGAACAGGGATGGCAACATTCACTATATCGAAGTTACTTTTAATGTGCTCCGGAATGGCTGGAACAAAGAGAACATCGGTTCGCATGTTGTGCGCAACAACACCATTTTCAACTGCGAGCAAACCGGCATCTGCGGAAGCATGGGCGCGGCTTTCAGCACCATCGAAAATAACCATATCTACAATATCTGGACGAAACGGCAATTCGCTGGTGCTGAAATTGGAGGAATTAAATTTCATGCGGCCATCGACACGCAAATCAGGAAAAACAGGATTCACGATTCCGGAAGAGGCTTGTGGCTTGATTGGATGACACAGGGAACACGCGTTTCAGGGAATCTGTTCTACAACAACGACAGGGAAGATATTTTTCTGGAGGTCAATCATGGGCCGTTTATTGTCGATAATAACATTCTGTTATCGGCGGTTTCTATCCGAACGCAATCGGAGGGGGGAGCCTATCTTCACAATTTGCTAGCAGGTGCTGTGCATATGTGGCCCGATCTTAACCGTTTTACTCCCTATTTTTTACCTCACTCTACCAATATGGCAGCACTTACTACCATTATTTCGGGCGACGACCGGTTTTATAACAATATTTTTATCGGAAAGGGCGATAAAACCAGTGCCGAAAGCAAATTAAAATATGGTTTGGAAGGATACAATGAAGCCAAACTTCCGGTATGGATGAGTGGCAACATTTATTTTTATGGGGCAAAACCTTCGACAAAAGATTTGAATTTCGTCAATGATTCAGCATTAAATCCTGAATTGCGGCTGGTTACAGAAGGAGAGAGCTGTTATTTGCAGTTAAACTTAGGTTCCAAGTTTTACGATAGAAAGGTCAGGATGATTACTACTGAAATTTTGGGCAAGGCAAAAATCCCCAAAGCCAGATTCGACAATCCTGATGGAACTGCCCTTAAAATTGATGACGATTATTTTGGTGCCCAACGCTCCGAAACAAATCCGTCGGTTGGTCCGTTTGAGAATCCGGGTAAAGGTGAGTTAAAATTGAAAGTTTGGTAAACAGTTGCTTCTGATTTTGCGGGCTTTGCTAACAGCGATTTAACCATAGCAATCAGAAAAAAAACAATAATGTTAGCATATTTGCCTAAGTTTGTAAATGGTAACTAACCCAAATGGCAAACAACTCATCGTTATTCGTATGGTTTCAGGTTGCAATAAATTTTAAAAATAGCTTCCAATTATGAAAACAATTCAATCAATATTGGTTTTGACCTTTGTATTTGCAGTTTTCATTTCCTGCGGCAATACTCCTGAAAATCAGTCGAATGTTGAAAATAAATCAATAAAAACAGGAGCAGAGCAAACCGAAAAATACCTCCCTCTCCTAAAAAATAAGCGGATTGCAATCGTTGCAAATCAAACTTCGGTGATTGGGCGAACTTCACTTGTTGA
>CAMDGL010000419.1 GCA_945897845.1 Chitinophaga pinensis
ATTACGACTGAACGTTTGAGCCGCACCTTCGCCAATGCTTTGTTAGGTGAAATTGCACTTCATGCTGGAGGATGGCAGACCATTCGTACTGATATAAAAAGCTTGTATGGCGATGTGCAGTTTGATCAAAAAGGAACAGATGATGGAACCTGTGTTTATGCGCGCCGTAAAGATTACCAGAATTATATCAAAATCGCAGAGCAATACCTGACTGCTGCCGTGAATACACAAAAAGGAACTGCAGCACTGACCACAGCGGATAGCAGGGCAGCCAAGAATCCTTTTCAAAAATATTTTCAAGAGATAAACTCCAGACGCAAAAGTCCCGAATCGCTCTTTGAAATAGGTTGTGTCGCTGGTATCGGGAACAGTGAATATGGATACAGTATGGGACGCCCAGGTTCCAATAGTTCTGTCATGGCTTACTTAAATACCTTTGCTGCTATCCGTATCATTCCTTCGTTTTTCTACAATGGCTACGAACTGGGCGACAAACGTCGTGATGTAAGTATGGTGGTAACCGGAAGTAACGCGGCGACCGGGCAGGAAAACCTGATTCCACTCGGTGTCGGTACCCGTATTGGCGGTGGCGGCCCAAGTATCAATAAATGGGACAAGAACAGAGGAGATGTGCCTTTATATCCGAATGCAGCAAATCGTTCGTCAGGTATAAATTATGTCATAATGAGAATGGCCGATGCGATGCTTATGCTTGCCGAAGCCAAAGCAATCTCAGGAAGCGACAATGCAGGGGCAGTTGCATTGGTAAACCAAATTCGTGAAAGAGCTTTTGGCAATGCAGGTAAGAACATTTCCGGACTCTCTGGTGATGCATTGTTGGATGCTATCTATAATGAGCGCAAATTAGAATTGTTGGGAGAGGGTGCTGTTCGATGGGACATGATTCGTTCGGGCAAGTTCAACGAAAGAGCAATTGCGGTTCGCAAGGAAATGGCAGACATGACATCTGGTCTTCAAACTAAAGGATATTACACTTTCCCAAGTGGCAGAACCATTTCCAATTACGTTTGGACTAAATTTGTTCAGGTAGGTGGAAGTAGTACTGCCGTTGTAACACAAGAAAGTGCGAACGAAAACGATCCGGCACTCTACCCGGGTTGGCGCGGTATTTTCAACTGGGGAGCAACAGCTCATACAGCTACAGCCAAAAACCTCGCTATAAAAGGTTTATATAACTATATTGATCCTGCCGGAGCCGAAGCTACAGCGTTGAAAGCGGATGGATATACACAAGTGGAGTGGGGCCGAAAGGTTTGGAATGATGCAAATGCCAAAGCGATGTTGAATGCCGCAATTCTGGACGGTGTAGTAGGCCGTGAAAATAGCGCGCCCCGGTATTTTCACCCGATGCCCCTTACAGTAATTGACCAATCGAAAGGTAATGTAACGAATGGTTACGGATTGCCAAATAAGTAAATCCTACTTCACATCTTAAATTTGACCATCCGCTAATTCCGGCGGATGGTCAAATTTTAAGTAACTGTTTAAATTTCAAGTTTTCTGGTTTTTATATACCTTTCAAATTTTAAACAGTTTTTAAATGATCTTCCAAATTTTCATGAGACTCAAAAATCAACTCATATTTATTTGTTTGGCGATACTTCTGCTTTTCCCGGAACGATCTATGTCAACAGATCTTGCCAAACCAAAGAAGGGAGTCATTCTCTGGAATATGAGTGATTTCCTGAATGCCGGTTCTTCTGTTCGTCTGGCCGGAAATCCAAAGTTAATTGAGTACAAAAAAGACAAAGCCCTCGGGTTTGACGGTCAAAATGATGGAATTTTTCTGGAAGAAATGCCATTATCGGGAATGGACAAATTCACCATCGAAGCCATTTTTTATCCTGAAAGCGGCGGGAATTTTGAACAGCGCTTTTTCCATACCGGAGAAATCAGGGGCGACCGTGTTTTGCTTGAAATCCGCACAACAGCTACCGACTGGTATTTCGATGCCTACATCAAATCAGGCGATCAGCAAAAAACACTGATTGATTCCAAATTAACACATCCGCTCAATCAATGGTACCACGCGGCTTTTGTAGTCGATCACGGACATCTTACCACATACATTAACGGGCAAAAAGAGTTGGAAGGTGCGATTACTTTTTCTCCCATCCAAACCGGCAAAACCTCCATCGGGGTGAGACTCAACGAACAATCGTGGTTCAAGGGAGCCATTTTCCAAATCCGTATTTCTCCTGAAGCCTTGTTTCCCAATGATTTTCTAAACTTTAAAAATGACTGACCTGCTGTAAAATCTACATAAACTAAAACCAACCTACCAATCCAACCATGAGAATTCTTCAAAAAATATTATTTGTACTGTTCTTGCTGAATGGATTTATACAACTAACCGCGCAAAACACCAAATTGATTTCCGAAGCAGAGCAAACCATGTTGAAAGCCACGCAGTACATGGTCGAAAAAGTGAGCACCAACGGCGGATACGTTTGGTATTACATGCCCGATTTCTCGCGCCAGTGGGGCGAAATGGAAGCTTACAAAACCATGATCTGGCTGCAACATCCTGGAACCATCAGCATGGGTCACCTTTTTCTGGATGCCTATCGCGCAACCGGAAACGAATATCATTATCAGGCGGCACAAAAAGCAGCCAATGCCATTATCTGGGGGCAAAGCCACGAGGGCGGCTGGAATTACATGATTGATTTTGCCGGTGACCGCTCGCTGAAAGAATGGTACAACACCATCGGGAAGAACGGCTGGCGGCTCGAAGAATTTCAGCATTACTACGGAAATTCCACTTTCGACGACGATATAACTTCCGACGCTGCACGATTCCTGCTTCGAATGTACCTCGAAAAACTTGATCCGAGCTACAAACCGGCACTTGAAAAAGCCATCGGTTTTATCCTGAAAAGCCAGTATCCAAACGGTGGCTGGCCACAGCGCTATCCGCTGAAATACGATTTCAACAAAGAAGGTCATGCGGATTACACTTCTTATTACACCTTCAACGACGATGTGATTTGGGAAAATACCCATTTCCTGATTCAATGCTATCTGGCATTGGGCGAAGAACGTTTCCTCGATCCGATTCGTCGTGGAATGGATTTTTACCTCATTTCGCAGGATAGTTGCGGCGCCTGGGGGCAACAACTGAATATGAACCTCGAAACTGCCGGCGCCCGTACCTACGAACCTGCCGCATTTTTACCTTCAACAACTTGCGAAAATGCCATGTTGTTACTGAAATTTTACCAATATACCGGCGATAAAAAGTTTCTGGTTCATGTTCCTGATGCCATCAAATGGTTGGAAGAAACCAAACTTCCGGCTGATAAGGTCGATGGGTTCCGCGATCATTCAACTTTTGTGGAAGTTGGCACCAATAAAGCCATTTATGTGCATCGCAAAGGATCAAACATGAAGTTCGGATCGTATTACATTGATTTTAATGACGATCACCTGTTGGCACATTACGGTGGAAAATGTAGTGTCCAACTCGATGAATTAAAAGCAGAATACAAAAGACTTTTGGCTCTTTCGCCTCAGGAAGTTACCAAAGATTCACCGCTGAAAATCGGAAAATTTGAAGGTCATGGAAGTCCGCAAACTTATTACGATTTGAACCGGTACAACTTTCCGATGAAAGTGGATGAAAAGATGGTTGAAGAAATTATCGGCTCACTGGATACCGAAAACCGCTGGCTAAGCAAACATGCGATGATCAGTCACCCGTACATTGGCGACGGACAGAATCAGGATACAACCGGCGAATTCGCATCAACCAACGTGGGTGACGAAACCGACACTTCGCCTTACCGCGATATGTCTGATCAGGACTATATTTCAACCGG
>CAMDGL010000420.1 GCA_945897845.1 Chitinophaga pinensis
TGCCTGATTTGCCTGATATTTCTGCTCTTCGAATCAGCATTTGGAATTTGTCTGGGTTGCCTGTTTTATGGCTGGTATTATGGAAAAAAAGCAAAATATTGTCCCGGCGAAGTTTGCGAGATAAAAGACCGACATGAAATTCAAAAGACTTCGTGGACACAAATCTTTATTGTTCTTGGTTTTATCGCCTTCATCGTATTGTCAGTATATTTATTCAATGATACGTTTAGCGAAAAGCCACAGGATTTATTTAAAATTATGGAATCAGCTCAATCAAAATAAGAGATTGGTTTGACTAGACATAAAAAAGACAGGGTTTCAATTAAATTGAAGCCCTGTCTTTTATTTTTGATTAAGTTGATGTTTACCAAATCAAATCCGAATTCAGCAAATTATCAGGATTCAGGTTGTTCTTTTCGATGTCTTTAAAATGCTTGTAAGTTCCAACTTTCAGCTCGTAGGTAGCAGCTTCGTCACAAACGATCATTCCGCGGGGGTGCAATTGCAGGGCGCTGATGGTCCACATGTGATTTACACCTTCTTCAACGGCATGTTGCAGGGCGCGCGCTTTGTTGTAACCGTTCACGATGATCAGCACTTCTTTGGCATCCATTACAGTTGCGATTCCTACCGTCAATGAAGATGGCGGAACTTTGTTTACATCGTTATCGAAGAAGCGTGAATTCGCAATTTTGGTGTCGTAGTTCAGCTCCTTGTCGCGGGTGCGCGATGCCAGCGATGAGCCCGGTTCGTTGAAAGCAAGATGTCCGTCGGGCCCAATTCCGCCCAGAAACAGGTCGATTCCGCCCACCGCTTTAATTTTGTCCTCGTAGGCCTGACATTCAGCTTTGATATCCGGAGCATTTCCGTTCAGGATATTTACATTTTCAGGCTGAATATCGATGTGCCCAAAGAAATTCGTCCACATAAAAGTGTAGTAACTCTGTGGGTGATCTTTCGGAATGCCCACGTATTCGTCCATGTTAAAGGTTACCACATTGCGGAACGAAACCTTTCCAGCTTTGTATAAATTAATTAACTCAGAGTAGGTTCCGAGTGGGGATGAGCCTGTTGGCAAACCCAAAACAAATGGTTTTTCAGCAGTTGGTGCAGCCAGAATAATTTTCCGGGCAATGTAATTGGCCACCCATTTTGACGTTAAATCGTGATCGGCCTGAATAATTAGTCTCATATTTTTTGCTTTTGAACTGTTTTTTCAATTTCTAATAATTTTTCGATCATGCTATCACCTAAAACGGTTTTCCGCTCGATGTGATTCACGATTTCCTTTACAAAATCGTTGCTTTCAAAACTACCCCTTACCTTATCAAAATCAAGCTTTTGAGTGGTTTTATTTCCATCCATCCCGAATCCGGTCATCGAATCCAACCTGAATTCTTTTTTTGCATCTTCATACAGCATCTGATCCAGTCCGATGACACTTTCCTGCCATTTTCTAACCAAACTGATGATATCTCCGATTTTCATCGCTTCAATCTTTTTGCCTTTTTGTTGGATCAGCAATTCAGCGGCCCAGGTCCATTCGTACTCGTAATAGTTGGTATGTAGCTTTTTAAATTCATGCTCAATTTCTTCCAGACTTACAAATTCGCGTTTTTCAATACTTTTAATCAGTCTGCTGATTTCTGTTTTGGGAGCAATCAATCCCGACAAATCGCTCCATTCGCCCTGACCAATCGTATGTTCCGGCATCAGGCATTCCTGAATTTCTTCCCAGCTTTTAACATTGCATTTATTAATCCGGGAAATAACAGAATTTCCCAGAAATTTATAAATGGCTTTTTGGTACAGATCGATCCCTTTTTCAAGGGCGCTTTTACTTATCATGGTATTCCGGTATGCAAATACTTCAGTAGTTTCTCCTGAAATATCTTTCAGGCGCTTCAGGATTTCCAATCCCTTCTGCATTTTTTGAATGGTAAACGGACTGAGAAGGTTAAAATTGATGCAATCCAGTTTTTCCGGATCTTTGCGCCGGTCGCGTTTTGGCCATTTTAACACGTCGCGGATGGTTCCTACACTGCGCAGATTAATTCCAGGGGCAATCCAACTTTCGTCCTTGTTTTCAATCAGATAGGAAAAAGGAAGATCAGAGGTATCTGTATTTTTATAGTGACGTCCCATTACCAGTGTGAAAGCACCTATTTTGGCAGGCCACAGAATATACGAATCAGAAGTGGTTTTTGATCCACGTTCTACAATTCCATGATGAATCGGGCCCAATTTGTACATGTGGTTACTTTGGTTCGATCCACTGCCGGCATTACAGAAAGAAAACATTCCGGCAATCAGCAGAGTCGATTTGTGATGTGAGACAGTGTACGGGCCTCCAAAAACAGAACAGGCCTCCCCAAGAAATCCCTGACAGTTGGCAAAAAACAACGATTTTTCAGCCGAATATTGTTTGCCAAGAATACAACCCTGACCAACAAAACATTCTGAAATAATTGATCCGTCAGAAATTTCGGCTCCCGATGAAACGATGAAGTTCTCGGCCAAAATGCCTGCGCCCAGTTTTACAGGGGCAAATTCGTTGCTGTTTACCGATCCGTTCTCAAGCCGGGTTGGGCCGGAAACCTGGCTGTAAGGTCCGAATTTTACGTTTTTTATTTTGCGGCAATTACGGATTTCAGAATGTGTACCAATTGTTCCCCTGGTACTCTTAACCGATTCGGCATACTCCGAAATTTTCGATTCAAGTTCAGAAATAAGGCAATGGCGGTGTTTGTACCATGCCAGAAAATAAGCCAGATGAGCCGATAATTTATCGTAAATCATCACCCCACGGCCACCAGTTTCGTCAAGCGTTGAAACCTTGATCCCATTTCCAAAGCTTGTTTCGCCTTCAATGAAGCACAGTTCAATATTTTCCAGAATAACATGATCCTCAATATCGTAATTGGCGATGTAGTTGCAAATGTGATGGATATAAACATGATCGCCAATGGTGCAATTGTGTATGCTGGCATTGTAGATTCCGCAATTGCGCGTGATTCCGCCGATAAATGCCACGGTTCCGGAGTTATCACCAATCCTGATTGTTCCGGAGAATTGCACATTACGGACATTTTGCGGAATAAATCCTTTACCAACGCTGATTAGATCCCATTCATTTGAAGTACAACCTTGTTGCTTTAAAATTTCAATTTCAACGGGGGATAATGACCGGTATTCCTGATTGTTTTTCAAGTTGTTTGTTTTTATGAAGTTAATTGGGCGAGATAATCAAAATGCTGCCCTTTAATTACTTTACTCAGTTTCAGTTGATTCATTTCAGCGGCACTTTCCAGATTGTTCAGATCGACATACAACCAAGGAAACGGCTGACTGGTATAGTTTTCATATTCAGTTTGAAACACAAGTTCACCGTAGTAATTTTCTGCATTAAGGTCAATTACTGCCGAACCATCTTCCTGTTCATATAAATAAATCAAGTCTGACGAGTCGATTAAAATCTGACCACCCGGATTGAGCAAAGTTTTCAGATGATGCAACAATACTTCCAATCCACTCAGCGTTCCGGCAATTCCGGTTCCGTTCATCAGCAAAAGAATGGTATCAAATGACTGGTTGCTGAATTTAAAAATATCCTGCTGAACCACCTTCCTGATATTTCTACTTTTCAGTACATCGCAGCAGAGCGCTGATGTTTCGAGTGCCGTCACATCAAATCCTTTCTCCTGAAGATAGACCGAATGAGCGCCTGCACATGCTCCAACATCGAGTACAGTTCCTTTGCACAAAGTCATGGCTTTTTTCTCGATTTCCGGCATTTTTTTGTATGTTCTGAAAAGATAAGCGGTGTCGATTGTATCATC
>CAMDGL010000421.1 GCA_945897845.1 Chitinophaga pinensis
CGGGAACCTGAAACGGCGAATGCGGCACATTGTAAGGCACATAGCAAAAGAACGGCTGGTCTTTATTTTTCTGGATAAAGCCAAGCGCCTGATCGGTAAAATAATCGGTTGAATAACCCTTCGACTTTATTTCCTGATCGTTGTGCTGATAAATGGCATCGTAGTAGTAGCCGAGGTGCCCCATTAAAAAGCCCGTGAATTCGTCGAATCCCTTCCGGTTGGGGTGCTGCTGAAAATAGGCTCCGTTGTGCCATTTGCCAAAACATCCGGTTGAATAGCCGTTTGCCTTCAGAATTTCGGCAATAGTGGTTTCATTTGGCCGCATGTTTTCGTAGCCTTGCGAAACAGAAGAAACCCCTGTACGCAAAAAATAACGGCCGGTCAGAATTTCGGAGCGGGTTGGCGCACAAAGCGGACATGCATAAAAGTGGTTAAAGCTCATGCTTTGTTTTGCCATTCGGTTCAGAACGGGAGTGTTAATCAGCGGGTTCCCGTTGGCGTTGATATCGCCCCATCCCATGTCGTCGGCCAGAATAAGGACGATGTTGGGTTTTGGATCTTGTCCAAATAAGGGAACCGATAAGGTTGTGCCAATCAGAGAAAGGGTTGATAGAGTTAGTTTGTTTATCATGTCAAACATTTAAAACGTTAAATCAATCTCTTCGGTGGGAGTGAAATCAGGAACCAGCTTGGCTTTGGTGTATTTCTTAATTTGAGCATCGCATTTCCGGCGAAGTTCGTCAACTATCTTTTTATGTGACGGATCATTTGCCAGATTGTTGGTTTCCAGCGGATCATTTTCCAAATTGTACAGTTCTTCGGGCGACTGAATAAACCGATACCTGAAATATTTCCATTTTGCGGTTCTTATCCCTTCGCTCGACGGTATTTCAGGCAATTTCCAAAGGTGTTCAAAAAGGATTGCATCACGAACTTTCTTTGGATTTTCACCATTCACATAGGTAAGCAGGCTGTTTCCCTGATATTCATTAGGAAGCTTAACGCCAGCCAGATCAAGAATAGTTTTTGGAATATCAATGTTGAGTACCATGTCGTTGACGTCGTGATGCTGTTTTGCCCTTGGGTCATAAATAATCAAAGGAACCCTCAGCGAAATATCATGCATCAGCCATTTCCCGGCCAACTGTCGCTCGCCCAAATAGTAACCGTTGTCGCCTATCAGGATAATAACTGTATTCCCGGCAATACCCTTTTCCTCCAGCACTTTACGTAACCCGGCAATTTCATCGTCAATTTCGCTGATCATACGATAATATCCTTTTACACTATGCTGATATTTTTCAGGAGTATCGAATCGCCAGGTCCAGCGCAGCCTGTTAAATCCCTCCCGAACTTCTTTGGGCAAGGCATTAAAATAGTTGTCATCTCCCAATAAAGGCGATGGAATAGTTATATCAGCATAACGGTTATTTGATTTTTCCTGCCAGAAATATTGCTCCGGAGCTTTATCGTGAGCATGAGGTGCACTAAAACTCAGCGACAGGCAGAACGGTTTATTGGCCGCAGTACTCCGGATAAATTGCTGCGCCTGATGTCCTGTATAACGAGTCAGGTGGACAGTGTCAGCGCCAATTGTTTTGTAGAAATATCCTCTCCGATCGGCATATTTATCGTTCCGGTCGTAAATATCGGCCTCATTAAAAAGTTTGTCTGCATTTTTATACGTGACTCCGAGCTTTCCGAAAAAGCCGGTATAATAACCCTGCTGTTTCAGAATTACCGGATAACTAAGCTGCATGTACAGCTCTTTCAGCGGCCCTTGCTGGAATGTGTATCCATGCGTTCGTTCATACATTCCGCATAAGATAGATGCACGACTTGCTGCACAGATTGGAGTGGTAACAAAAGCATTTCTGAAATAAACTCCTTCTCCGGCCAATTTGTCCATTTCAGGAGTTTGAATGATTTTATTTCCGGCATAACCCAAGGCATCGCAACGATGGTCATCAGTCAGAATAAAGATGATGTTGGGCTTTTGCTGCGATTGGACAGTTCCGGCTAATCCGGTGAGACCAAGCAGGCAGATGACTTTTAAATCGGATTTTGTCATAAATTTATCATAAATTGTTATTATTCCATTGTCAAAAACTCGCGTAAGTGCATTTGAAAGATTCCTTTATAGCTCGAACCTGCAGATGTTTCATCCATCGTAATCACATATTTCGGATAATTATCCTGGATAAGCATTAAATTACCAAATTCCCGCTCAATGGTTTTCTGATCAAAAAGCATGTAAGCAACTTGTATGTATTTTCTTTCTCCGTCTTTTTCGGCCATAAAATCAATTTCCAAATCACCGTATTTCCCAATAAAAACCCGGTAACCAGTCCTTAAAAGGTGCGTGTAAACTGCATTTTCCATCAGTTTATTTACGTCCCTTCGGTAATCAAACGACCTGATTGCATTCCGAAGGCCCAAATCTTCAAAGTAATACTTCTCTCCAACTTCAAAAATCTTCAATCCGTCAACATCGGCTCTCTGAACTTTATACACATAAAAAGAATTTGAAAGTGCCCGCAAATAGTTCAGCACTGTTTGGGTGGGTATATTTTGTTGCTGTGATTTTAGGTATTTGCTGATGTTGAGCGCCGACAACAAATTTCCGGTATTATCAGCTAAAAAAGCAACCAGATTCTCAAGAAATGCGACATTCCTGATGTTTTCTTTGGCTACCACATCTTTTAGCAGAATGGTTGAATTAACATTCTTCAGATATTCAAAAGCAACATCTTGTGTTAGTCCTGTATGCACCAGATAAGGCATTCCCCCAAAGTTAAGGTATTGATTCAGACTTTCAATGTTATTGATGAGTTTGTGAAATTCAAGAAATTCAAGAAAGCTCAATGAATAGATTGGGAATTGAATGTATCGACCAGAAAGTTTGGTAGCCAGTTCGCCCGAGAGCATTTGCGCATTGCTACCGGTACAAATAATATCACACTTCGATTCGGCCAGCAGGCTGCGTAAACAGAGTTCGAACGAGCTAATTTCCTGTATTTCATCAATTAGCAGAAAATTTTGTTTTTCTGGAATTAATTTTGACTCAACAAACTGACAAAGAGAATCATAGGTTCGAACAAAATCATATTCAAGAAGTTCAACATTTATATAGATGATGTTTGCTTCAGGGAAAATAAGCCTTATCTCGTCAATTAATTGAAGCAAAATAAAACTCTTCCCTACCCTTCTTTGGCCAGTCAACACCTTTATAATCGGTTTTCCCAGATGTGGTTTTATCCGATCAATATAAACGGAACGTTTTATATACACCTCATTCATAATTATTTCTGTTATAATTGAAACTTAATTCAAATTTAAGTATTATTTCCATTATAATTGAAATAATATTACTATTTTAACTTTTCTTCCATCGTAGTTGAAATGATTTCATGATAAAAAAGTAATGTCTAGTACACGTTATCAACTTGAATGGAAGTTTTAACCCACTCAATTCGACTTCTGCTTTTGATTTGGATGACAATTTTTACAACTTACAAAATGGATATCGTTAGGGCTTGAGGGGTTTGAATAGGTAGTATTCATTGTCCGCACATCAAGTTTGCAATTTTTCGAAACATTGGAATGGCATTTGTCACAAGAGTTGCGCTGATTGTTTGAATGTGGTTCGTGACAAGCATTACAGCTAATTCCGCTATGAACACCAACCGGAGTGTGGTCGTCGCTGGTACCCACTTCGTGCCAAACCGAAGGCGCATGGCATTGCACACACAAACGGTAAACAGGATCAGAAGGTGTTTGCACGGTATCGCCAAAAAGTACCATATCGGGACGGGGTAATTGCTCCAGTTGAAAATG
>CAMDGL010000422.1 GCA_945897845.1 Chitinophaga pinensis
GCTTTCAGGAGGATTGATTCTTTGCGGATGAATGGTTTTTGGTCGAACGGAGCGCCCAGAAAATCACTTCCATTCGTTTGGTATTGCTGATCGTTCTCAAGCATTTCCTGAATTTTGGCAAATTGGTCAAGCGACTTGAACGGAATCCAGACATACACACGTTTTTCAGATGTTGTGTCGCTTTCGATGGGTTTAAACACGCCCACTTTTTGAATTCCAGCCTTGTGAAGAGCCGGCAAATAGGCGCTTTTCAGGAAATTTTCCACTTTTTGCTGCTGAACTTTTCCGGTTAACCGGAAAACCTGAATCTGGTAATAATCTCTTGAAGCGGCAATCGCCGAAAATGTAAATACGAGTGCAAAAAAGGTCATCAGGATAAATGACCGGCTGAATTTTGATTGTTGGTTCATTGGGTATTTTATTACATGTTAAAACTATTAATATTCTATATACTTCTGTGGTGTGGAGGTTGTTTCTTCAGTCTTCCGACTTCGGTCTCCGGTCAATTTCTCATTTCTGATTTGATGGCAATTTTATTTCCTGAATACACCAGTAGTCCCATTGTTTCAGAAAATGCATTTCTCCCGCACCTGAAAATATTTCAGTTTCGTTGCTTCCTTCAATAATTCCTGAAAAATTAATGTCGAATTGCACTTTCCCGTTTAGTTCATCAAATTGAATATCGGTGATTTCAAGTTTGCTGAGTGTGAACGATTTGAAAGCCTGCCGGAAATTGTCAAACCATTTGTTTCCTTCTGCCTCTTTGGTCAGATTGTTGGTGTAAAAGTCTGATTCCTTGTTTAAGAATGATGTAAAAAAATCGGTGCAGCCGTTTCTGAGGTCGTATTCATGGTTCGGGTGAAATTCTTCGTAGGTGAAATGGCTGATCCAACCTTCCATCCTTATATTGTCGGTTTCAGAATAAAACAGTTCCTCGGTGATAAAGCGGTATAATTCCCGGTCATCCACCTCGCAAAGGGTATCCAGATCTATCTGGTTCTGATTAAGCAGCTTAATGATTTGATCCAGTTCGGCACTGATTTCAGCCTCGGGAATATCTTCGGTTTTCCTGAATTCCGGCTTTCCAATGAAATCGTAAATCATGACACGTTCCGAATTATGGAACGCCTTTTCAAAATCCAACACATTGTCCAGAAACTGACTTTCCACTTCCGGATGCAAATCGGCGTTTGGCGATTCGATGGGAAAATCAGCTCCGTATTCAAGCCGAAGTTTCATCCTTTTAATCTCATTTTCCTGTTTCAAACGTTCGAGTTCGTCTTCAAATTCTTCTGGTTCGTGGTCTTTCATTGTGGTTGTATTATAAGGAAAGTTTAGGCGATAATGCTTTATTGTTTCTTTTCCAAATATAAGAAAATAAGCTTAACTCTTGAAAGGCTTGCATTGAGCCGTTATCATGATAATGAAGATATGAATAGCTGTTACAGTTATATTTGTTTTTAATTGTAAGCTTATGAACACAATTTGAAGCAGAATGTTAACTTAATTTAAGAATGTTCTTATCGAATGACCGTTTTTATAAGCTATTTTTGCCAATCAATATTTTTCCGTTAGACGCTTTTGCATGATATTTGACCTATTGCCAATCCGATTTTAAAAAATACAATTATGAGTTTTAATTACAGAAATGCCGGTTTTTCAATTTTGATGGGATTGATACTTTTTGCCGGAGGAATTGAATTGAAAGCCCAGGATGTTCAAAATAGTACCATGAAATACGGACGTTTGCTTCGCCTGATCGATAGCTACTATGTAGATACAACCAATGTGGATGATTTAACCGAGAAAGCAATCGTTGAGGTGCTTCGTGGTCTCGATCCTCATTCTGTTTACATATCAAAAGCCGAAGTTGAAAAAATGAACGAACCGCTTCAGGGAAATTTTGAAGGGGTTGGTATTTCGTTTAATGTTTATCGCGATACCCTAATGGTGGTAACTACAGTGCCGGGCGGTCCTTCCGAAAAAGTCGGAATCAGGGCCGGTGACCGCATTGTGGCGGTCGATTCGAAAAATATTGCCAGCGTTGGTCTGAAAAATGCCGATGTATATGATTATCTGCGCGGAAAGAAAGGCACCAAGGTCGAATTGAAGGTAAAACGTAAAGGGGAGAAAAGTCTGCTCGACTTTCTGGTAATCCGCGATAAAATTCCGATCAACAGTCTTGATGCTTCCTACATGATCAACGACAATACCGGTTACATCAAGCTGAACAAATTTTCAGCAACTACTACCAGCGAGTTTCTGGAAGCAATTCAGGCGTTAAAGGCAGGTGCAAAGTTGAACAATCTGGTGCTCGATTTGCGCGGCAATGGCGGCGGATATCTGACAGCAGCTACCGAGTTGGCCGATCAGTTTCTTACTGCTTACAAACTGATTGTTTACACTCAGGGAAAACATACCGACAAAAAAGAATACAATGCAACGGCACTCGGCGAACTGGAACAAGGCAAATTGATTGTGCTGATTGATGAAGGTTCGGCTTCGGCCAGCGAAATTGTTGCCGGCGCCATTCAGGATTGGGATCGCGGCGTGCTGATTGGACGGCGTTCGTTTGGCAAAGGTTTGGTGCAACAGCCGTTTCCTTTGACAGATGGTTCGATGATACGCTTAACTACCGCTCATTATTACACCCCGAGTGGCAGGAACATTCAGAAACCTTATGAAGAAGGCGCTGACGAATATCAGAAAGACTACCTGAAACGAATTGAACATGGTGAGCTGTTTTCGAAAGACAGCATTGTACAGAACGAAGCGCTGATGTTTTCGACCAAGGTAAGCAAACGTACCGTTTACGGTGGCGGTGGGGTTATGCCCGACTTGTTTATTCCGTTAGATACTTCAAGATATTACGCCTATTACAACAATCTTCTTCGAAAGAATGTAGTTCAAGTGCTGGATATCATGGACGAAAACCGCGATAGCTTTAAACAAAAATACACCGATTTTAAAACCTACGTCGATAAGTTTGAAGTGACCGACGCAATGGTCAACAAAATTATGGACGCCGGCGAAAAGGAAGGGGTTAAAAAGGAGGAAAAGAGTGTCGAATTTGCCCGTCCGCTTATGAAACGACAGATGAAAGGCCTGATAGCCCGCGATCTTTTCTCGATGAGCCATTATTTTCAAATCATGAATGCTGAAGATGAAACCATTAAGAAAGCGGTTGAAGTGATCGCCCAAAGAGGTGCTTACGAGAAGATTCTGAGTGGAAAATAGTCTTTCTGTTATGGAACTAACAATCAAATGGCTTTCAGGAAATTACATTGAAGTTCTGGGAGCCATTTTAGGTATTGCCTATATATTCTTCTCAATACGCCAGAACATTTTAACATGGCCGGTTGGATTGCTTACATCCGCACTTTATGTATCAGTATTTTTCTCGACGAAACTTTATGCCGACATGGGACTGCAGATGTATTATGTCGGCATCAGTATTTATGGCTGGTATGAATGGATATGGGGAAATTCGGCAACCAAATCGGAACCGTTAAAAGTGAGCCGATTAAATTTGCGTCTGGGTATTTTACTTGCCATCATTAGTTTCATTCTTTTTATCCTGATGTGGTTTATTCTGGATAATTATACCGACTCCAACGTTCCTGTGGCCGATTCGCTCGCGACATCGCTGAGTATTGTAGCAACGTGGATGCTTGCCCGAAAAATACTGGAACATTGGCTGGTATGGATTTTTGTGGATGCATTCTCCATCGGGCTGTTTTTGTACAAGGAGCTTTATCCAACGGTGATCTTGTTTGCTGTTTATACCATTATGGCAGTTGTCGGATACATTGAATGGAAGAAAGAAGTTGTAGCGGA
>CAMDGL010000423.1 GCA_945897845.1 Chitinophaga pinensis
GCCAGCGAATTATCCAGCAAAATCAATTGTTGCGCGGTCAATTTGGCAACCAGACTTGCGCCTTCAAAATTCAGGTGGGTATCGTCTTTTCGTCCCTCCGGAAATTTGTCAGTTGGCGAAGTCCAAAGATAAATTTGTTTTGAAGTTTCATCACCCAAAGCAGTTACTGCCCCGGCAGTCAGCATCTGCAGATCAACCAAATGAACATTCATTTCAGCAGCTACCTGCCTTACAACCACCGGAAAGTTGCCATGGGTATCGGTCAAAAAACCATTTTCGAATTTCCGGCGAACGATGGAAGTAAACAAAATGGGAGTTGCGCCTTTATCGCGGGTTTCGCTTACAAAACGCTCCAGGTTTTTCCTATATGTTGTGAACGGCTCTGTGTATCGGGTCGAATCAAGAATTTTCTGATCGTTGTGTCCAAACTGAATAAACACGTAATCGCCCACATGCAGTGAGTCGAGCACCGATTTCCATCGGCCTTCAGTAATAAAACTTTTTGTACTACGCCCATTCACTGCCCGGTTTTTAATCACTACCGACTGATCTGTGAATTCAGAAAAAACCTGACACCAACCGGTTTCAGGCGCAACTTCCGCTTTCTTGTTAGCCATAGTGGAATCACCAATGGTGAAAACAGTGATTCGATTTTCTGATGTATTTTGTGCAACACCAATTCCGGCCATTCCGGTCAAAATAATGATATAGCAAATAATTGATTTATATGTGCGGTAATTCATTTTCATTTTGCTTTTATATTATGAAATTTTCATTCCGTCCGAAAATTGATTAATGCCTTGAAAACCTTTTTGCGCGGACGGTTTTCATTATCGCCTTTATGTCCGTTGCCTAAAGGCAAACGGCAAAGAATATAGCCCGAATAGGCAAGTTCGCTGATTCGAGTATTATCCTTTGCACCCGATAAAAATCGGGACAGGCCGTCACAAAATTTGATTAATGAATTGAAAACCTTTTTAGCGCGGACAATACTCATTTTCTTAATTCAACCACATTCTTCGGAACTTCTTTTCCTACAACCAATTGTTTTTCAGGATTGGCAATGCCGGAATTTTTCAAAACAGTAGTTCCGGTTTGCGAACCTGAAACCTTGATCAGCGGCAATCCTTCAGGAGCAACAAGTCCATCAAGAGAAATATTTGAACTATTTTGAAGGTCAATTACCGGGTAATGTTTGGTTTTCAGGTTCAGATTCTTGATTTTCACCTGATCAGCGTCGATGCACACCATGCCAAAATCAGCTTCCATTTTAATGTTGGTGAGTTCGACATTTTCCAACTTCATTTCGGGCAAACCTTGCAGAAATATTCCGGTCATTGCTCCTTTGCAGTTCACATCGCGGATGAAAATATTTTTGAACTGAGGTGTCTCCTCGGTGACCGGCAGCAATGCAGGAACTTTGCCATCAGCGCCAGCTTCAAGATCTTCTGATGCCGACCTTCCGCTGTAATAGAGGTTGAAAGAAATGGCCTGGGTTGGAATATTCATCATCTCGATATTTGAAATATAAATATTTTCGACGACTCCTCCCCTGCCCCGGTTGCTTTTAAACCGAAGGCCAACGTCAGTTCCGATAAAAGTGCAGTTGGAAACATGAAGGTTCTTTACACCGCTCGACATTTCGCTGCCAACGGTTACGCCGCCATGACCATGAAACACAATACAGTTCTTTACAATCAGGTTTTCATTGGGCATTTTCCGGTCGCGGCCATCTTTGTCCTTACCCGATTTAATGCATATCGCATCGTCGCCCACATCAAAACTGGAATCGTGAATGATGCTGTTTTTACACGATTCGATGTCAATTCCGTCACCGTTCTGAGAAAACCATGGATTGCGAACGCTTGTATTTCGCATGGTGAAATCTTCGCACATCAGCGGATGAATGTTCCAGGCCGGAGAATTCTGAAATGTTGGTCCATCAATCAAAACTTTTTTGCACGAAATAAGGCTGACCATCACCGGGCGCAGAAAATCGCGAATCGTTGCAAATTCCGCTTTGGTTTTCAGTGAGCGAGGAACATTCATTTCAGCCTGTTTTTCCCCATCACGGAACTGTTGCGACGGATACCAGGTTTTACCATTTTCACTTACTATTCCACCTGAAGAGACCAGTTTTTTCCATTGCGATTCTGTCAGTTTTTCCTTTTTAACGGCACGCCATGAATCACCCGAACCATCGAAAATACCTTTTCCGGTTATTGCAATGTTGTCGAGATTACGACCATTTATTGGCGATGAGCATCGAAAAGTGTTGAATCCTTCGAAACTGGTCTCGACCAGCGGATACAAATCCTTGTTGGTGCTAAAAATCACCATTGCACCAATTTCAGTGTAAAGTTCAATGTTACTTTTCAGGGTAATTGGCCCTGTAAGCCAGGTTCCGCGAGGAATGACGACGCGGCCACCACCTTTTTTTGACACGGCATCAATTGCATCAGTAAATGCTTTCGAACAAAGTTCCTGACCGCCACTTTTGGCTCCGAAATCGGTAATCGAAACAGAATTGGCCGGAATAACAGGTTCCTGAACACGGGGCATTTCAAACTCTATTCCTTTGTACAAATCTTCAGTTTGACCTTTTTGGGCGGCAGGCTGCGAAATTGCACAGGCTGAAAAAAGAACTGCTGTAAAAAGCGTGAATGTTGATTTTAGTAAATTCATATCTACAGATTTATGATTTCTAATTTATTATTGGTGATTGAAAGCATGTCTTTAATAGTCATTAAGTCATTCATTGTAAAAATGATGAAAAGTTCCGTCCACTGCATACTGCGACTAAACACTGATCACTGATCACTGTATTTTCCGACCCAATCGCCCAAAATATTTTCAGGTGTATAGGCCACTGCTTCTGCATCGCTTAACTGATGCGACCAGCTCACTCTTTTTTCCACGGAAGCGCCTGATCCGGCATTTTTATACTCTGCAAAAAAGCTTGTCTTCTCATTATCCGCTTTTCCCCAATTGTGCCAGCCTTCTGGTTTAATTATATTTCCAAGTTCACAGCGTAAAAAGGCTGATTTTCCGAATGGTCTCCACGGACGACCCAAATAGAACGACGCTTCCGGAGCATCGCCGGTAATTTTGCAATCGAGGAAAACGAAGCCATAAGCGGTTCCCTCGTTGGTAGATGGCGCGGTCACAAAACCATGATCTTTGCAAACGATCGTGCAGCGATCGAACACCGCGGTTGACCAGCCGAAAATAAAATCAACGGTTCCTTCAATGATGCAATCGCGGTAGTACTGGCGGCTTTTCTCACCGTGCGGGTAAAGTGTATCCTGAAATCCGGAGAAACGGCAGTTGATAAAAGCCACCTGATCGCCGTCAATCCTCACAGCCACGGCCTGACCAACCGGACCTGATGAATTTTCGAAGGTGATATTTTCTGCACGAAAGCCATCGCCAAACACGAAAAATGAGGTTGATCCGGTTGTTCCAACTTCTTCGCCAAAACGATTTTTCTTTTGGGCAAAATCGTCGTAAGTCAGGATGGTTTTGTCGCGGTCTTCACCAATAAAAACCACATTTGTTTTGCTTCCGGCCAGCACAAGTTTTTCTTTGTAAATTCCATTTTTTATGAATATCCGCGTTTCGTTTTTCCTGAAATCGGGAACGGCATTGATGGCTTCCTGAACGGTACGAAAATCGCCGGTTCCATCGGTTGAAACCACAAAATCATATTCAGCAGCGATTGCAGCCGACGATAGCAGAAAGAGTGCGATCAAACTAGTATATTTTCGAATTCGTTTTTGCATATTGTTTTCACATTTAAATCGTTAACCAAATTCCC
>CAMDGL010000424.1 GCA_945897845.1 Chitinophaga pinensis
TTTGGAGATGAATTTTACTACATTACCAATATCAAGGTTACTAATATGGTTACTTCAAGTAATCTGATACCAAGAGACGATATCCAGATATATCCAAATCCGGCCTCAAAAACTTTGAATATTGTTTTTCCAAATGATCTGATTAACAGGAAGGTTAAAATCTTTAATTCCACCGGCATGATGGTTTATGCCACACAAACTAAAAACCCGGATTTAGTACTCGATGTTCATTCTTTGAATTTAAAAGGTTTGATTCTGGTACATTTGGAAAGCGAAAAATTGGTTTCGAACCACAAATTAATTGTCAGGTAATATGAAGAGAGTAAAATATTCCTTATTGGCAGTCATTGCAACTGCGGTTTTTATGTGGTTCCCACAAAGCCTGTTCAGCAACAATCTGAATGCAAATAAGATGAATGGTTCTTCGCCAGAGAAAATGTACAATAATCCAATCATTGCAAAACAAGGCGTTTGCGATCCGCACATTCATATTTTCAACAATAAAGCTTACCTGTTTGCAACCCATGATGAAAAACCTGGGAACAGTTTTTACGCTATGTACGATTGGTGGGTCTGGTCGTCGACTGATCTGGTAAATTGGACTTTAGATTTCACCTTGTATCCCAAAGACATGTGGGTTGGTCCCACAAAAAATTGCTGGGCAGTTGATGGGGCTGAACGAAATGGCAAGTACTACTTTTATGTCTCGGGAAATTGGCACACGGGTGTCGCTGTGAGTACCAACAGTCCGGCAGGGCCTTATAAAGATGCCCTGCAGAAGGCGATTTATACAAATTATGATCCCACAGTATTTATCGATGATGACGAAAACAAGACCCCATATCTTATGACAGGCGGATTTCCATACAAAATTGCCAGGCTCAATGAAAATATGATATCATTGAAGGAAGAGCCCAAAGATATTATCCATACCACAACTGCATGGAAGGGAGATGGAGGTTTTTTGCATAAACGTAATGGCATCTATTATTTGAACGGACACGGTTGTGATTATTCAACCGCCACAAATATCTACGGTCCTTATACCTACCGGGGTAAATTTTATCCGACATGGATAGATCATCCCACTATTTTCAATTGGAACAATCAAACTTATTGCGCTTATGGTGTGGGCGATGGGGATTCTTTTTTCAGGAAAACGAATATTACCTACATCCATTATAAAGCCAATGGCGATATTGTGGCCGATGCGGTAGTCGCAAAGTCGTTCATTGGTGTTGGACAGTATGATTGTTCAAATAAAATTCAGGCCGAATGGTATTTTGCGGCATCTGATGGCCTCAAAAAGCAAGAAATTGCGTCGGGATTTGTTGTTGGAAACATTGCTAACGATGCATCTCTTTCTTATCCACGAGTCCTGAATGTTGCTGCCAATGCATCCTTCAGCGTTAACATTTCGTCAACGACCAGCACTGGTATCATCGAAGTTCGCCAGGACAATTCCAGCGGAACTTTATTGGGAACTTTAAACGTGCCCAATACCGGAAGTTTTACAAGCTACCAAACGGTATCCACTAAACTTACTTGCACGGAAGGTCTTAAAAACATCTGCCTTGTTTTCAAGGGAATCGGACTGCTTGCTAATTTGGACTGGCTTATGGTCTCATCAACCGGAACAATTCCAACCCCACCAGAGCTTGCAGTTGTAATTAAACCTTGTGTTCCATCATCAGTAGCAACACCAGTAAGTGCCTACAAACAAATTGAGGCAGAGAGTTGTATTTGTTATTCAGGCGTTCAGGCAGAAACCTGCAGTGACATTGGTGAAGGAAAGAACCTGGGATACATCAATAACTTAGGTAATTGTGCCTACAAAGTTGATTTCGGAAATGAATCAACTAGTTCCCTAACTTTTCAGGCCAGAGTATCCAGTGCGAATTCCATTGGGGGCAATATCGAAGTTCGGTTAGACAGCATCACTGGTCCTTTGATCGGAACCTGCGGGGTTTCCAATACTGGCGGATGGCAGAAATGGATAACAAAAGCCTGCAACATCAAAGCAACTACTGGAGTTCATAACCTTTACCTGGTGTTTAAAGGTGGAGATGGGTATTTATTCAATCTAAACTGGATCAATTTTGCCAAAGTGGGCAGTACGTCTGTAGTTGATTTAATCAGCAATCCTGAAGATAGTATATGTCGTGTTTATCCCAATCCGCTTTCAGGTTTACTGAACATCGAAACTGATTTAGAATCGGATATGGAGATTCAAATATTCAACGATGGTGGTACTTTGGTTTACAGGAATCAAACAAAGGGTTCAAGCACACAAATTGATGTTAAATTGCTGAATCTAGGTGGAATTTACGTAGTTCAGGTAATTTGTGGAAATAAAGTTTCAAATCACAAAATTCTGGTAAAGTAGATTGGTAGTTCAGGTGAAATCAGATAATATTAATTCGAGCCACAATATCGTTGTACAGTAATACAATAACAGTAAAAAAATCAGATAACTTGTTTTAGCAAGTTATCTGATTTTTAAATTTTTATAGTTGCTTTAAAATATCTTTAGGAAACTTAGTAGCTTTCCTGATCTTAATATCTTTATAATAAGCCTCTGCACCTTCGCATTGAAATTGAATCTTTCCTTTACGTTTAAATGGGTCGTTATTGGCCATTTCGGTTTTAGTATCTTCTATTATCATATTAACAACTACGCCATTTACAATATGGAGGCTGGTGTCGCCAACACAAATCAGTTCGAGCGTATTCCATTCGCCGTTTGGTTTTTCGTAATGTTTTTGGCTTTTACATCTGCCTTTAATTCTCGGTTCCAATTCTCCATAAGCTTCAAGCTTGCCTTTAGGATCGTACATAAATACGCTATCAGCGTCAAGCTTTGATGGAACCAATAATCTGCGTTTTGATAAAGCATACAAGTCGCCCATTTCACCTTCTTGTATCTGCATTTCAATACTTCTCATCCATACACTCCAAAATGAACCATGTTCGCTGCAACAGTGATAAAGAATGCCATTGTCTCTCAAATTATTTAAACGAGGTTCATATTTTTTTTCACCCCATTTAAATTGAACGCTTAAGTGATAGTTATCGTACTCTTCCTTAGTACTTAGACCAGCATAAATTTCACCTGTAATTTTAAGAACAGGCGCGTTATTTTCAGTGATCATCGAGAAAACATTCAAAGGGTCTTTGTTTAATCCAATTGGTGTACCTTCCATTCCATTTCCTTTGGGATATTCAGGCAAACTGGTAATACTGTAATGGGGTACCCCAACAAATTTGTCAAAATTACTAAATTGATTATCAAGTAAGTATAGCCATTTATTGCTTAGTTTTGCCGGAGCCACGGATGTTGATTGAGCTATTTTAAAATCGTTAAGTAATACCGATGTTTCTGTGGGAAATTCTTTTGGAATTTTTTGTTTTACTTTCCCGGTAGCAGCCCACTCCGTTCCGCGCGAAAAAGTTACCTGGAAACCTACATCCTGAACCGAATCGCTGAAATCGGCACCCGTATGTCCAAGCACACAATGATAAATCCGCCCTTTTCCATACGTTACTGTAAATAAAACCGGTTCTTCTTTGCCTGTTCCTCCTGAATCTTTTTCAGAAAAAGCGGTTGCTATAACATGAATATTTTCGGCAGGGCCACGCAGGTTTCCGTAGAGCTCGTCGTTTTGGTGAAGCCATTTGGTTGGCAAGCCTTTAGTTATGGGATGTTCCGTATCGCGGATATTGATGACAAAAGGAACCCGTTTCCCGTGTGAACCGCCGGGTCCTGGCGTGGTGTCGGTGATGTATTG
>CAMDGL010000425.1 GCA_945897845.1 Chitinophaga pinensis
TTATACCATCCTGAATACATACTGTATGCTTTGGCGATGCGTTTAATTTCGCCTTCAAGCAATTCTGGACTGATGTCTTTTATTTTTTTCGCCGGAATACCTGCGTAAACAGTACCGCTTTCAACGTGTGTCCCTTTGCTGACAACCGATCCGGCTGCCACAATGCTGTTGCTTTCAATTACAGCCTCATCCAACACAACCGCATTCATACCAATCATTACATTGTCGTGAATAGTGCATCCATGTACAATTGCTCCGTGGGCAATCGTCACGTTATTCCCAATATTGGTCGGCGATTTCTGATAAGTGGCATGAATCACTGCATTGTCCTGAACATTGGTATTGTTACCCAAACGGATGTAATGAACATCTCCGCGCAGAACCGCCCCATACCAGATACTGCAATCATTTCCCATCGCCACATCGCCAATAATGACGGCAGTTTCAGCTAAAAAACAATTTTCGCCAAATACGGGTGTTTTCCCTAACAGTGGTTTTACAAGTGCCATTTCCGAATCAGTTTTAAATTAAGCAGCAAAGATACAAAACAAGAATAAAGTAGCTAACCTCTTTTACCCGAACGGTCTACGAAAAAATTCCCTTTTTGCGTTTCTTGGTTACGTTGCCACTTGGTAGCATTTTTTAACCACAAAGAATTACGGTTAGGCTGCTTTTAATCCAAACCATAAATGTGAATTTTATATCAATGATATTCAACCCGTTCCGGGTTGCTGCCCAAGGTTGTAGATTAACCTCCAATTTCATTGGAGGTCATTAACATTAAACCCATCCGGGTTAATTTCCGCAGCGATAAAGCTATTCGGGCTGAAATAACTCCGAAGGAGTTTACTGTTGATCACCCCCAGCATCGCTGGGGGCAAAGAAAACGCAGATCAAGCCAACCCGGAACGGGTTGAATATTAAAAACTATAAAAATCGGCTGTTTTTTTTTATTCAAACGGGAATTTTGCATTACAGCCTGCCCTGGATTAACACAAATAGAAATGATAAAAAAAGACATAACATGATAAAATACATGAATGTATATATGTGCTAAACTGGTTATAAATATTTGACTATATCTGGTCTGCCATATAAAATAATGGTTATTTTTGGGCTTTCTAAAAAAACAGGGATCAAAACAACATATATCCAATGAAAAACGCAAAAGTAATAGAACTTGAAGAAGTAGCCATTCGGTTTTCCGGTGATTCGGGCGATGGAATGCAACTGACAGGTACCTTGTTTTCGGATACCTCAGCGCTATTGGGAAACGACATTTCAACTTTTCCCGATTATCCATCCGAAATCAGGGCACCGCAGGGTACAGTGGGAGGAGTTTCAGGATTTCAGGTACAATTCGGAAAAAAGAAAATTACGACTCCGGGCGATCTGGCACATGTGCTGGTAGCAATGAATCCTGCTGCACTTAAAGCCAATGCAGTATTCATGAATCCGGGTGGTACAATAATTTTTGATGCTGATTCGTTTAGCGGAAAGAACCTGGAAAAAGCTCAGTTTAAAACCGACGATCCGTTTACTGAGTTAAAGCTCAACGATTTTTCCCTGATTCCGGTTCCGATCACCAGCATGACCAAAGAAAGCCTGAAAGAACTTGAACTCGACAACAAGAGTATTTTGCGTTGTAAAAATATGTTTGCCTTAGGTTTGATCTGCTGGATGTTCGATCGTCCGCTGGATTACATCGAAAAGTTCATTCAATCGAAATTCGGAAAGAAAAGCCCTTTGATCGCTGAAGCAAACCTGATTGTTCTTCACACAGGTTACAACTACGGAATGAACCTTCAGCACATGACGCCACAGTATATTGTGCATCCCGCGCCTATTGAAAAAGGTACTTACCGAAATATTAACGGAAACAATGCCACTGCATGGGGTTTTATTGCCGCTGCTGAAAAAGCAGGGCTTGAACTTTTTATTGGCTCCTACCCTATTACACCCGCAACAGATATTTTACAGGCTTTGGCCGAACGAAAAGACCTGGGCGTAAAATCATTTCAGGCCGAAGACGAAATTGCCGGAATCTGCACCACCATCGGTGCTGCATTTGCAGGCGATCTGGCTGTTACTTCAACTTCAGGACCGGGTTTTGCATTGAAATCTGAAGCGCTGGGTTTATCGGTAATGGCCGAATTGCCAATCGTCGTTGTCAATGTTCAACGTGGCGGACCGTCAACCGGATTGCCAACCAAGACTGAACAATCTGATTTGTTGCAGACTTTATACGGAAGAAACGGCGAGAGCCCGGTAGTTGTATTGGCAGCAAGTACGCCATCCGACTGCTTTTATTACGCCTTCCTTTCGGCAAAAATCACCCTCGAACGAATGGTCCCCGTGGTACTTTTGACCGACGGATTTTTGGGCAACGGCAGCGAACCCTGGAGAGTTCCTTCGATGGACGAACTTCCGTCAATCACTCCGCGAAAGGCAAAGAACCCTGAAACATTTCTGCCATACAACCGCGATCCGGAAACACTTGCAAGAGAGTGGGCCATTCCCGGAATGGAAGGTTTCGAGCACCGCATCGGCGGACTGGAAAAGAACAATGCCGGAGGTGTAAACCAGGATCCGGACAATCACCAGCGGAACAGCGAAATGAGGGCTGCCAAAGTCGAAAAAGTAGCTGATATGATTCCTGAAATGGAAGTGGATGGCAATCAGGAAGGAGACTTACTGGTAGTTGGCTGGGGAGGCACTTATGGTCACATGATCAGTTCGGTGCGTGCCATGCAGGAGGCCGGAAAAAAGGTTAGCCTGGCCCATTTTAACTACATTAAACCACTGCCAAAAAATACTGCTGAAGTTTTCGGCAAGTTTAAAAAGATCGTTGTATGTGAATTGAACATGGGACAATTTGCCAGTTACCTGCGCGATAAATTACCACAATTTACCTATCACCAGGTTAACAAGATGAAAGGATTGCCTTTCTCTGTGCACGAATTAGTTGAAAACTTTGATAAATTACTGGAGGCTTAATCATGACAAAATTTAATTATACTGCCAAAGATTTCAAAAGCGCTGCTGAAGTTCGCTGGTGCCCGGGTTGTGGCGACTATGCCATCATGAACGCGGTTCAAAAAACAATGGCCGACATGGACATCGCGCACAAGGATTTTGCGGTTATCTCCGGAATCGGTTGTTCATCGAGGTTTCCGTATTACATGAGCACTTATGGTTTTCATACCATTCACGGCCGGGCTGCTGCCATTGCTTCAGGCGTAAAATCTGCAAATCCTGCGCTGACCGTTTGGGTAATGACCGGCGACGGCGATTCACTGGCCATTGGTGGAAACCATTTTATCCACCTTGTTCGCCGCAACATTAACCTGAATCTGGTACTTTTCAACAACAAAATTTACGGATTGACAAAAGGCCAGTATTCTCCTACTTCCGACCGTGGCAAGATTACCAAAACCTCACCTTTTGGCACCATCGAAGACTCATTTGTTCCCGGACAATTGGTGCTCGGCTCACGCGGTACTTTCTTTGCCCGTGCGCTCGACAACAACATGAAACACACCCAGGAAGTATTGGCTGACGCAGCCCTGCATCAGGGAACTTCAATTGTTGAAGTACTTCAGAATTGCGTGATTTTCAACGACGGAATCCATGATTATATTTCAGACCCAAAATTCCGTTCCGAAAGGCAAATCTTTCTAAAAAAAGGCCAGCCCATGATTTTTGGCGAGCTTGAAGACAAAGGATTGATTCTGGAAAAAGGGAAACTGAAAGTGGCGAAAATAGGCGAAAATGG
>CAMDGL010000426.1 GCA_945897845.1 Chitinophaga pinensis
CAACGCCATCCTTCACAATTGCAGGAAATGCGCCAGAACGTGTATGAAAATCAGGTGCTGGTGAACAAGCAAATGTTGGAGCTGGCAAAAAAGCACGAGGTAAAACTGATTTGCACCAACGACATTCACTTCATCAATGCGGAAGATGCCGATGCGCACGATTTGCTGATTTGCCTCAATACCGGCAAGGATTTGGACGATCCGACCCGAATGCGCTATACCAAACAGGAGTGGTTTAAAACCACTGCCGAAATGAACTTGTTGTTTGCCGATGTTCCTGAAGCATTGACAAATACACAGGAAATCAACGATAAAATAGAATCGTACAACCTGAATTCTTCCCCCATTATGCCAATTTTCCCTATTCCTGAAGAATTTGGAAAAGAGGAAGATTATAGGGCACGGTTCACCGAAGAA
This sequence comes from Chitinophaga pinensis, assembly GCA_945897845.1. Classification (GTDB taxonomy): domain Bacteria; phylum Bacteroidota; class Bacteroidia; order Bacteroidales; family Prolixibacteraceae; genus Aquipluma. The sequence goes on from CAMDGL010000426.1 coordinate 418, forward strand.
ATGTTGCTGGAAGAATTCACGGACGAGTGGTATAAATCAATAGGCGGATACGATAAAGTAGTCAGGGTGAAACTGGAAGCTGATTATCTGGCGCACCTGACTTGGGAAGGTGCCAAACTGCGCTACGGGGAACCATTTACTGAAGATGTTCGTGAGCGGATTGAATTTGAATTGAGTACCATCAAAAAAATGGGTTTTCCGGGTTACTTTCTGATCACCCAGGATTTCATCAACGAAGCCCGCCGGATGGACGTATTGGTTGGGCCGGGTCGTGGTTCTGCTGCCGGATCGGTGGTTTCGTATTGCGTTGGGATTACCAATATTGATCCGATGAAATATGATTTGCTGTTTGAACGTTTCCTGAATCCCGACCGTATTTCGATGCCCGATGTGGACATTGACTTTGATGATGACGGCCGCCAAAAAGTACTCGAATATGTAACAAAAAAATACGGTAACGACAAGGTTGCGCACATTTGTACTTTCGGTACGATGGCCACAAAATCTGCCATCAAAGATGTGGCGCGGGTACTGAAACTGCCTCTTTCGGAAGCCGACCGTTTGACAAAACTGGTTCCAGATGCTCCAAAAATGAATTTTTCCATCGCATTTAAGGAAAGTCCTGAGCTAAAAAAAGAACTGTTTTCGAACAACGAATTGGTAAAGACAACCTTGAAATTTGCCCAGACGCTGGAAGGTTCGGTACGACAGACAGGTGTTCATGCCTGCGGAATTCTGATCAGCCGCGATCCGCTCATTGAGCATATTCCGGTGATGTTTTCGAAGGATGATGAAAACCTGCTCACCACCCAATACGACGGCAAATACGTAGAAGACATCGGTTTGCTGAAGATGGACTTTCTGGGACTGAAAACCCTTTCCATCATCAAGGAAACGATTGAGAACGTCAAACTTTCGCGCGGAATTACCATCAACATTGACGACCTTCCGGAGAAAGACCCCGTAACTTTGGAGCTGTTTGCAAATGGCGATACCACCGGGATTTTCCAATTCGAGTCGCCCGGAATGAAAAAGCATTTGCGCAACCTGAAACCCAACCGTTTTGAAGATTTGGTGGCCATGAATGCCCTCTACCGTCCGGGTCCGATGGAGTATATTCCATCGTTTATCAAGCGAAAACACGGTCAGGAAAAAATTGAATACGACCACCCCCTGATGGAACCTTACCTGAAAGATACCTACGGAATTACCGTTTATCAGGAACAGGTGATGTTACAGTCGAGGGCGTTGGCAGGTTTTACCCGTGGCGACTCCGATTCGCTTCGCAAGGCGATGGGTAAGAAGCTGATTTACATGATGGACAAGCTGAAAGTGAAATTCAAGGAAGGCTGTCTGGCCAATCCTAAATTTATGGACGGGTGTACCGACGGCAACAAGGATGCGGTAAAACTGATCGAAAAAATATGGAAAGATTGGGAAGCTTTCGCCAGCTACGCGTTCAACAAATCGCATTCGGTGTGTTATGCCTGGGTGGCCTATCAAACAGGCTATCTGAAAGCAAACTTTCCGGCAGAATTTATGGCTGCCAACATGAGCCGGAACCTCAGTAATATTACTGAAATCTCGAAGTTGATGGAAGAGTGCAAGCGCATGAAAATGAATGTGCTGGGCCCTGATGTGAGCGAAAGTTACGCCAAATTCACAGTAAACAAAACCGGAAATATACGCTTCGGAATGGCTGCCATTAAAGGAGTGGGAGAGGGGGCTGTTCTCGACATCATCAAAGCCCGGAAGGGTGGAGAGTTCAGAGATATTTATGATTTTGTTGAACGGGTCAACCTTCAGTCGGCAAACAAAAAGAATATTGAAGCGCTGGCCATGGCAGGTGCCTTCGATGGTTTTAAAAAGCATACACGCAGCCAGTTTTTTGCACCCGACGAAAGTGATGTTACGTTTATCGAAAAGCTGATCAGGTACGGCAACAAAATGCAGTACGAAAGCAACAACATGCAACCTTCACTTTTTGGCGAAATCATGTCGACGCAATCAGTTCAAAGGCCCGAACCAGTCCTTGTACCCGAATGGCCCAACCTGGTTTTGCTGGAAAAAGAAAAGGCGCTGATCGGAATTTATCTCACTTCGCATCCGCTCGACAAATACAAAATAGAGATTGAAACACTTGCCTCCAGGGATGTCACCATTCAGGATTTAAATAGCAATATTGATGCATTGAAAGGACGCGAACTGACTTTTATAGGGATGGTAACCGAAGCCCGCGAGGCATTTGGCAAAACCGGGAAACCTTACAGCCATATTATGCTGACCGATTATACCGATTCGTACAAGATGTTCTTTTTCGCGAAAGATTACGTGGAATATGGAAAATACAGTAAGGTGGGTCTTTACCTGCTGGTAAAAGGAGTCGTTCAGAACCGCTATGGAGGCGACCAACTTGAATTCAAAGTGAGCAAGATTGAGCTGATGGACGAGATCCGCGAGAAATATTTTAAAAGTATTACGGTAAAGATTCCGCTGACAGTTATTAATTCTGAAATGATTTCGGAACTGGAGCGCCTTACACAAAAAAGCAAAGGAAAATCGATCCTTAAATTTGATGTTTGGGATCCCGAAACAAAATTGATGGTTAATCTGTTTTCAAGAAATACCCGAATTGAAATAACCAACGAGTTGCTTGCATATTTTGATACACACGACGATCTTGTTTTTAAAATTAATTAGGCTAATTTTGTGATGGTTTTTGGGATAGTTACAATTCACACATAAAATATTTTACTATGGCTTTAGAAATTAATGATGCAAATTTTGAAGAATTGGTTCTTCAGGCTGGTATGCCGGTTCTGGTTGATTTTTGGGCTGAATGGTGTGGCCCGTGTCGCATGGTAGGTCCGATTGTTCAGGAACTTTCGGAAGATTATGCCGGAAGATTGGTGGTTGGCAAAGTAGATGTTGACAGCAATCCTGGCATTGCTTCCAAATACGGAATCCGCAACATTCCTACCATCCTGTTCTTTAAAGATGGCGTTGTGGTTGACAAGCACGTTGGAGCTGCTCCAAAAACAACACTATCGTCAAAAGTTGACAGTATTCTTTAAAACGATATTTTCATACTGAAAAGGCATAGGAATCGTTATTTCTTATGCCTTTTTTTTTGGACTAATCAATGTCCGTTGCCTAAAGGCGAACGGCAAAGGATACTGTCCTAATTAGAATTGAGGCAATTAAATAAGAGCAATATCCTTTGCCGTCTGCTTTAGCTGACGGGAATCTGGGAAAATACAATATCCTTGAACAATCTTCTCGACATACAACAGTTTCAGCAATTCGATAACCTCGAGTTTATCTCGAAAGAGGTGGTGGAAGGTTTTATCACCGG
>CAMDGL010000427.1 GCA_945897845.1 Chitinophaga pinensis
TCAAAAACTCCACTTCAACCGACCAAAGGCGATTTGTCCGATTTCACCAAATTCGGTTCCTTCATCACCAAAGAAGAGTTGTCCGGTGAGCATCAGTTCCAGATTATTCAGGAGCGAATAAGTCAATGCCGGACCAAAATAAAACGAACCATCTGATGGATTCACAATTCCTGAAAAACTTCCGGAGAATAGCGGCGTAATTGGTTTGGAAACCTGCCCAAACAAGGAATACCGTGCAAACGATAATTGTTTGGCCGACATGTTGGGATTAAAGAGCATGTCCATGCCACCGGCTTTTCCGGTTTTGCCATTACTGTTGTAAAGTAAACTTGTGTGAATGTACCAACTATTTGAAAAGGTGTAATCAGCCGAAACGGAAGCAACGGTTGCCCTGACCGACAAATCATTCCGAGGTTCAAAATGGGTGATCTCACCACGAAATCCGGCACCACGAATATCGCCCGACCATCCACCGCCCAAAACCCAATCGTTTCCGGCTTGTCCGCCGATAAACTGAAAATCGTAATCCCATTGTGCAAAACGGTACATACCTGCCAAGACAGAATGAATACTATCGTGTCCCGGCTTGCAAACCAACTCAGCCGATGAAGTGGTTCCGGTATAATACTGAACGCGAATGGCATCGGTTCCCGGTCGCTCTTCATAGTCGAAATCGAAGTACGAAAAGGTATTGAAAATATCGTTCGGGTTCCAAACGAAGTTAACTCCCCAGTTTACGCGCTGTCGTCCGGCGCGGATTTGCCATTTGCCCGACGAATAATCGAGATAGGCACGGTCGATTATGGAATGTATAAACCAACTTTTGCCTTGTGCCGAAATCCACGATAAATCCATAAGTCCGTTATCCAAATCAACAGTTTCCTGGTAGTCAGGAAAGTCGTTTACCAGGTTGCCAAAAAACAGGCGGTTACGCATTTCTACTGCGGTGGTAAGTTTTTTAGTGGTGTACCATTTGAAGTTAAGCCGGTTATGGATGATATTGGTTGAAAGATAATTCAGATCAGTTCCCGTAATCGGGTTTTCCGGCGAGTAAAACATGTAAAGTTCCTTCACATAACCATTCAGGCTCACTTTGCTTTCCTGAACAAATGCCTGAAAGGGAAGGAGCATTATTAGAAGTAGCAAAAGTCTGAAGTATTTTGATTTATACATTGTTTCTTTTGTTGGGAGAAATCGTAAATTGTAAATAAATCAATTGTAAATAGCCTTATTTGGTTTTGTATTCCCCGGCATAATCAATCACACACATCGTCTGATAATTGGGATGTTTTCCATTGGCAACACCAGCAAAGCGAAAGCACGGATTTAGAATATTTTTGCGGTGCGAACGATCTGGCACACCATCGTCGATCAGCAAAAAAATTACAATTTGCCGCGCCTCAAAACTGCCGTAGGTAATATCCTCTGCCGAACAAATGTCCCATTCACCGTATTTTTCAATGCGTTTTTGCGGCGTAGAACCATTCCGTGAGATGTGACCGATTCCACCATTTTTTTGCTGGTCTTTAGCCAATTCTTCTGAAGCACGGGTCAAGCCTTCTGCGGGTTTCAGGATGGCTACCGGAGCTGTTGATTTCAAAACCTGAATACATTCATTCAAAGGACTAATGCCTTCCTGTGTCCTTACCGTAATTTGTCCCGGATAGGTGAAAAGTTTGCCATTGAAATCCGACCGCAATTCTTCCAGATATGCTTCGGCATAACGTTTCGGATCGCTCCTGACTTTATTCAGCTCGTGAATAACCTGCTGTTCCAGTTCGTCCAGATAAGCGGCATCTTTGGCAGTGTTTAGTTCTTCGGACCAGTTTTTCCCTTCTGAAGGTTTCTCCGGAGAACCAAGCCAGAAAAGGCTTGAAAGCAATATGATGATCAAATTTTGCATCTAATTTATGTTGTTGTTCCGTAATTATATCATTCGTTCCATTCCGTCCGAAAGATGAATACAGCTTTTTTAGCTTTTCGCGCGGACAATTGATCACTTGTGTCATTTATGAACTACAATACTTTTACCGCTGCGCGCTTTTAAATTTTCTGAAAACTGTGACTGAACACTTTTTCCCATGCTCCATGCCCTCTGCCCTCATCTACTTCCTCACATCGCTGATAATCTTTCCGTCTTCGAGCGTGACAACCCGGCGGGCTTTGTTGACCACGCGCTGATCGTGTGTGCTGAAAACAAACGTAATATTTTCCTTTCTATTGAGTTCTTCCATGATTTCCAGCAAATTCTCCGTCGATTTGCTGTCGAGGTTGGCAGTCGGTTCGTCGGCCAGCACAAATTTAGGTTTCGAAGCCAGTGCGCGGGCAACGGCCACACGTTGCTGTTGTCCTCCTGAAAGCTTGTTTGGCCGGCTGTTTTCGCGTCCTTCGAGTCCTACAGCTTTTAATAAATTCATGGTTCTGGTTTCGCGTTCCTTTTTCGATCGGTTTTGCAGGTGCATAATAAACTCCACATTTTCTTTGGCGGTAAGCACCGGTATCAGGTTGTATGCCTGAAACACGAATCCGATATTCCGAAGCCTGAAGTCAATCATCTGCGACGACGATAATTTGCTGATATCGGTTCCGCCAATGGAGATTTCGCCTGAAGTTGGCTGATCCAGTCCGCCAATCATGTTCAGGAAAGTGGTTTTTCCTGAACCGGATGGACCGACAATGGCCGTAAATTCACCTTCTTCGATGGTCAGGTCAACACCGTTCAGTGCGAAAACCTTTACTTCCGAATCGCGGTATATTTTTTCGAGATTGTGTACTTCAATGACGTTCATAGGATAAGATGTTAGATGACAAATATTGTAAACTGTTTCAAATTCCAAGTTCCAAATTTCAGGAGCCATCAGATTGCTTAGTCCTTGGAAATTGAATATTGATTATTCGATATTGGATATTTTTTTATTTTTTCTTGTCTTTTATTCATTGTTGAACCCCCTTGGGGTTCTTTTCCCTCTTTTCATTGCTTGCCACGGGTGTAAACCCGTGGTTATTCAAATTAAGCTCTTTCAGAGCTTTTTAAGCGATGGCTATTTCGTCATTTTAGTAATTTCAATTATTAAGCGAAAATATTGATCATGCACTAATTTGGAATTTTGAACTTGAAACTTGGAACTCATTTGTCACATATCAATCCTGATCGCTTCCGCAGGTTTGTATTTCAGCGCTTTCCGGGCAGGATAGATTGCTGCCAGTACACCTGTAACCAGCACCATTATTACGATTACAACAATCATCAAGGTTTCGACCACCGGAAAAACGAGCGAACTGTATCCCATGTCTTCGAGTCCTTCCGCATAAAAAGAAAGATTAATTCCATGTTTTTTTGTTGCAAATGTGACTACCAGCCCGAGTACAATTCCAAAAAAACCACCGGTAAGTGTCAGCAGAACCGTTTCGAGCATCAACATCCAAAACACACGGAATTTGCTCATTCCGATGGCCATCAGCATCCCGATTTCCTTCACCCGTTCCATCACGGCCATCAGCATGGTGTTGACAATGCCAAAACCCAGCGACAACAGAATAATGCCAATAAAGAAATAGATGTAAATGTTGCCATATTCAGTTAGAAGGCCCAACTCGGGCGCCAACTGTTGCCAGCTTTGGACCAAAAGTTCAGGATATTTTCCGGTGAGGATTTCAGTGTTCTGAGTCAGTTGCCCGTGATCTTTCAGATGGACAACTATTTCGTGCGAAACTGCTTCGTCAAGAAGGACAAACCGGGACAGATCTGATTTCAGCACAAATACATTCAT
>CAMDGL010000428.1 GCA_945897845.1 Chitinophaga pinensis
GCGGTTTGTATGGTAGTTGAAGAAGCCATGCAGGTGGAAGTTCCGGAGCGTGTAAAATACATCCGCACCATTCTGGATGAGCTAAACCGCATTGCTTCACATCAGCTTTGGTGGTGTGCTTTTGGAATGGATTTGGGTGCATTGACAGCCTTCTTCTACGGATTACGCGACCGCGAACACATTCTCGATATTTTTGAAGAATCATTCGGATCGCGCCTGCTGCACAGTTTCAATACTCCCGGAGGTTTGATGCACGATGTTCATCCAAATTTCCAGAAACGAACCAAAGAATTCATCACCTATTTCAGGAAAAAATTACCCGAATACGACCAGTTGCTGACCGGAAATATAATTTTTCAGGAACGTGCAAAAGGAGTTGGGTACATGAGCCGCGAAAAAGCCATTAATTATGGCGTAACCGGACCTTCGGCCCGTGGATCAAATCTGGCCTGCGACATCCGCAAAATTGCACCTTATGGCGCTTACGATAAAGTTCAGTTCAACGAAATTCTGATGACCGAAGGCGATACTTTTGCACGCTATCAGGTTCGTATGGGAGAAATGTGGGAATCGATGAAAATCATAGAACAACTGATTGACAACATTCCTGAAGGCGATTTTACCGCCAAAATGAAGCCGATCATCAAACTGCCAGCCGGTGAATACTTTAAAAGAGTTGAAACTGCCCGCGGAGAGTTGGCCGTTTATGTGGTGAGTGATGGCAATAAAACACCGTACCGCGTAAAATTCCGTTCGCCAAACTTCAGCAACCTGTTTGTGATGAACGAATTGGCTGCCGGAGGAAAAATTGCCGACCTGGTAGCCATCAGCGGTTCTCTCGACCTTGTAATTCCTGATATTGACAGATAAATGAACACAGATATGTCTTCAAAAATATACGATTTTTCAACGCTTACCGGATCGATTGATGCTGCCTTAAACAGCTGGATGAGCCCGGGGCTGGCTATTCTGACTGAATTGGTAATTATCGGACTTGTATTTCTGATTTTTTACGCATTGCTCGGACTTTTTCTGGTTTACCTCGAACGTAAAGTTTGTGCGGTCATTCAAAACCGGGTTGGCCCTAACCGTGTAGGGAAATGGGGTTTGCTGCAAACCATTGCCGACCTTATCAAATTGCTGATGAAGGAGCTAATCCCGATTCGCAAAGCCGATCATTTGCTGTTTATTCTGGCTCCATTTATTGTGATCATCGCCTCGTTTATGGCAATGGGTGCTGTGCCGTTTGCCAAAGGACTTCATGTACTTGATTTCAACATCGGTGTATTTTACGTGATGGCAGTTTCGTCGCTTGGAGTAGTTGGTATTTTGATTGCCGGATGGTCGAGCAACAGTAAATATCCGCTGATCGGAGCCATGAGAAGTGGCGCCCAGATTGTAAGTTACGAACTTTCGGTTGGACTTTCGCTGATGGCAATTGTTGTATTTTCGGGAACAATGTCGCTTTCAGGAATTATTGAAAGTCAGGCCGATGGATGGTGGATTTTCAAAGGTCACATTCCCGCATTTATAGCGTTTATTGTGTTCCTGATTGCCAGTACGGCCGAAATCAACCGTGGACCTTTTGACCTTGCAGAAGCAGAATCGGAACTGACCGCCGGATTCCATACCGAATATTCAGGAATTAAGTTTGCATTCTTTTTTCTGGCCGAATACATCAACATGTTTATTGTTGCAGCCCTTGGCGCAACAGTTTTTTTGGGCGGATGGATGCCATTCCACATCGGAAACTGGGAAGGTTTTAACCAAGTGATGGATTACATTCCGTCGATCGTTTGGTTTTTTACCAAAACATTCTTCATCATTTATGTGATCATGTGGTTCAAATGGACATTCCCACGTTTGCGTATCGACCAGTTGCTTACCCTTGAATGGAAATTCCTATTGCCAATCAGTATGTTTAACATTCTGCTGATCGCATTTTTAGTAATGATGCACTGGCATTTTTAATGATGAATGATGAGTTTTGAATGATGAATTACTTTCAAATAATAAATACACAGAAAGAGTTGATTGTTTTGGACTTGAAACTTTGAACTTGAAACTTTGAACTGATGAACAGCATATCAAAATATTTTAGCGATTTATTCAGAGGGATTTCCTCGCTGTGGGCCGGAATGCGGGTCACCGGGAAGTACTTTGTAAGTCCGGGACAAATTGTGACCCAGCAATATCCTGAAAACCGTGCCAACCTGAAAATGGAGCCACGTTTCAAAGGAGAAATCATCATGCCGCACGATGAGAATAACCAGCATGCCTGCACGGGCTGCGGAATTTGCGAAATGAACTGCCCGAACGGTTCGATTGAAATCATTACCGACCGCGTTGCCAATCCTGAAGGAAAACTGGAACGCGTGATCGACAAACATATTTTTCACCTGTCGATGTGTACTTTCTGCGGATTGTGCGTGAAAACATGTCCTTCGGATGCACTTGCATTCGGACAGGAATTTGAACATGCCGTTTTCGACCGGCACAAACTGACCAAAGTCTTGAACCAACCGGGTTCGTCACTAAAAAAGGAGGCAAAAAAATGAGCCTGAGTGTATTCATGTTTTACCTGTTATCAGGAATTATCCTGACATTTTCCGTTCTGTCCATTACAACACGGAGAATTTTAAGAGCTGCGGTATATCTGTTGTTTGTACTTGTTGCAACTTCAGGATTGTACTTTATGCTGAAATACGAATTCATGGCGGCAGTGCAGTTAACGCTGTACGCCGGAGGTATTGTGGTGCTGATCATTTTCAGTATCCTGCTTACACACCACATTTCGCATCGCTTTAAACGTCCCGAAACAATGAACCTGCTGATGGGAATCGGCGTGGCTGTAGTTGGAAGCGGAGTTGTTCTTGCAACGATCCTCACCCACCCTTTCATAGCCAGCACTTCTCCGGTACTTCCGGTTGATATGTCGGTTATTGGAAATCAACTGCTGAGCACCGGTAAAAACGGGTACGTTTTGCCATTCGAACTAATCAGTATTTTATTGCTGGCAGCCATGATTGCCGCGATTATCGTAGCCAAAAAAGATAAAAATAAAAATTCAGAGATATGATTGAGGGAATTGGAATCGAACATTTTTTAGTGGTCAGCACACTCATGTTTTTCATCGGAGTTTGCGGGTTCATTATTCGCCGTAACCTGATTACCATGCTGATGTCAGTTGAATTGATTTTGAATTCGGTGAATATCAACTTTCTGGTTTTCAACCGGTATTTGTATCCCGATCAAATGCAGGGACATTTCTTTTCGCTGTTTATTGTTGGAATTGCAGCTGCCGAAGCCTCGGTCGCCATTGCACTGATCATCAATATTTACAGGAACCTGAATAACATCGATGTAGAAAACGTAAGTGAAATGAAATATTAAAATAGAGAACAATGACAGGATATACTTATACTGTATTCATTTTAATGATTCCGCTGGTAGTGTTTCTGGTTACCGGTTTATTGGGAATGAAATGGAAACCAATTGTTTCAGGAATTATTGGAACCATCGGACTTGGAATTTCCTTTACGCTTTCAATCATTACCGCAATTACCTATTTCTGGGGCGGATCGCACGGTGCGGAAGGATTTCATGCAATCATTCCATTTGAATTGACCTGGCTTAAATTTACAGAGACGCTGATCATCAAAATGGGTATAATGCTTGATCCGATTTCGGTGATGATGCTGGTGGTGGTTACAACCATTTCGTTTATGGTGCATATTTACAGCCTCGGATACATGAAAGGTGAA
>CAMDGL010000429.1 GCA_945897845.1 Chitinophaga pinensis
GCCAATTGCCCTGCATCGATTGACAAAATCGTAGTATTTCCGGTTGTCAAAAAACATCTGGGTAACAATGTATTCGGCTCCTGCATCCACTTTGTCTTTCAGGTACTGAAGATCAATGTCAGCATTTGGCGCTTCGAAATGTTTCTCAGGATAACCAGCCACACCGATGCAAAAGTCCATCGGTGCCGTGTTTTTTAAATCAAGTTCAAGGTATTTCCCTTTTCGCAGATTCACAATCTGTTCAACAAGTTGGTTGGCATTTGAATGTCCGTTTGGATCTGGCCTGAAAACATGCTCGCCTTTGTTGCCGTCGCCGCGCAATGCAAGTACATTCGAGATGCCCATAAAATTCAGGTCGATCAAAACATGTTCGGTTTCACTTTTTGAAAAGCCGCCGCATAAAATGTGCGGAACCACCGGTATTCCATATTTATACTGAATGTTTGCTGCAATGGCAACTGTTCCGGGGCGTTTGCGAACCGTCCGTTTTTCAATGTGACCATTGGGAAGTTCAACATACACCATCTCGTCGCGGTGAGTGGTAATGTTGATGTACTTCGGATCAAATTCCACCAGGCTTTCAATCGTATTGTATATTTTGCTGGTATCGTTTCCTTTGAGCGGAGGTAAAAGCTCAAAAGAAAAGATGGTTTTATCGCTTTGATTGATAATGTCAATTACTTTCATTAGTGGGCTTTTTAGTGATTCAAAAGTTGGCTGAAAACCAATCTTTCAACGAGTGATCATTTAAAAATGTTTTCAATTTTCTTTTCTGCTTTGTTCATTTCACGTTTCAGTTGGGTTTCAACCGAGTTGTTGAAATGGAAAATCATATCAAGCACAAACATAACAACCAAACCCAAAATGAAAGCAATCAGGGCTGTTTTTGTTGAATTTTTCATCTGTTTTAATTTTTAGATTACATTTTAAGGCAAATGTCGGACAATTACATTGATATCCTAAAGTATCGTTTTAGAAATTCGGGAAAGAAGTGAATTTCCAACCTGAAAGTTGAATAAATCTTTAATATCAATATTGCCGACTGTAATCCTTATCTTTTAACAACCTGATTTAATTAACTGTACCTTTGCCGGATGACAAGTCCGATTAAAAATCAAACGAATATTCTGGAAAAACTGAGCATTGAAAAACTCAATGCCATGCAGGAAGAAGCTCATGAAACCATTCTTTCAAATCCTGAAATTGTACTTCTTTCTCCAACGGGAACAGGAAAAACCCTGGCATTTCTGCTGCCCATCATTGCTGAATTAGATATTAATTGTCCCGAAGTTCAGTGCCTGATTGTTGTTCCATCGCGCGAGTTGGCCATTCAGATTGAGCAGGTGATCCGTGAAATGGGATCCGGTTACAAAGCAAACGCGGTATATGGCGGAAGAGCCGGTTCGAAAGATAAGGCAGAAATCAAACACCGGCCGGCAATTTTGATTGGAACGCCGGGGAGAATTGCAGATCATCTGAGACGGGAAAATATTTCTTCGGAATTTATTACCACACTCGTGCTTGATGAATTCGATAAATCGCTGGAAATTGGGTTCGAACTAGAAATGAAGGAAATTCTGGGTTTGTTACCGAAAATTCAGAAAAAAATATTGACATCGGCAACGCAGGAAGTTGAAATTCCAAAGTTTGTCGGGCTAAAGAATCCAACGGTTATCGATTACCTGGATAAAGGAACTTCGCAGTTGAAAGTCAGAACAATACTTGCAACTTCGCACGATAAACTCGAAACACTGGCAGAATTGCTTTGTCATTTGGGAAATCAACCCGGAATTGTGTTCTGCAATTTCAAAGATACCATTCAGGAGGTGAGTGACTTTCTGAATGAAAATAATATTGGTCACGGCTGTTTTTACGGCGGAATGGAACAAAAAGACCGCGAACGTGCACTCATCAAATTCAGGAATGGAACGCACCGTTTGATTATTGCTACAGACCTAGCAGCACGTGGAATTGACGTTCCGGAAATCAGATTTATTATACATTTTCAGCTTCCACCCAAGGAGCATGAATTTACACACCGGAACGGACGAACCGCCCGCATGTTTAACGATGGAACTGCCTACGTGCTTAAAAGTCAGCACGAAAATCTGCCTGATTTTATCCGTAATGCAGAGATCGAAGTATTAAAAGAGGCATCGAATCCCCCATCTTCACTTTGGCAAACGGTGTTTGTTTCAGGAGGAAGAAAAGATAAAATCTCGAAAGGCGATATTGCAGGATTATTTATGAAACAGGGAAAACTTGGCAATGAACAGATTGGGACGATCGAAATAAAACAGGATTGCGCTTTTGTTGGGGTACATGCGTCTGAAGTAAACCGACTAATACAACTGGTTGATAACAGCAGGTTGAAAAGCAAAAAGGTTCGGGTTTATTTGATTTAGGTTATCGTGAGGGTTTTACTCCAAGTGAAGCCCTCACGATTTTATTTCACTCAAATTTATCCCATAATCACAATCACTGTATGTTCCTCACCATCTTCAAAAAGAGGAATTACGTTCGAAGTTTGTGACCGGCCATCAACAATGACTTCTTTCACGCCTTTTGACACGCCATTCGGATTTTTCACTTCAATTTCATAAAGCGCACCCCTGAATTTACGGCTGATCTTAAAGCCTTTCCAATCGGTTGGAATACACGGATCAACAATCAATCCATCGTAATCGGGCTGAATTCCCAAAATGAACTGGGTAATCGCGTAAAAATTCCAGGAAGCAGTGCCTGTTAACCACGAGTTTTTTGCTTCGCCTGGTTTGAAGGCATCTTTTCCGGCAACCATTTGCGCATAAACATAGGGTTCAGTCTTGTGCAATTCGCTGATGTCTTCCAGATATGACGGACAAATTTGACGGTAATATTCCCAGGCCCGGTTTCCGTTTCCAACTACTGTTTCGCCAATCATGATCCATGGATTATTGTGACAGAAAACGCCTGCATTTTCCTTGTATCCGGGAGGGTACGACGAAATTTCGCCATACTCAATGTAGTATTTTGTAAATGCCGGATTATTCAATACAATCCCGTATTTCGAATCGAGCCGTTCTTTCACCGAATCAAGTGCTTTGTTGCAAAGGCCTTCTTCTTTGCCAATACCGGCCATGGTACAAAATCCGTTCGATTCGATAAATATTTTACCTTCTTCGTTTTCATTACTTCCGATTTTGTTGCCGTAATAATCGTATGCACGCAAAAACCATTCGCCATCCCATCCGTGTTCTTTCACTGCGTTAATCATGGCATCAATGTGTGATTGGGCACGGGCAGCTTCATCATCATTCCCCAGTTTTTTGCAAAGAGTGACATAGTCGCGGCCATAAATTACAAACAGACCGGCAATCATCAGCGATTCAGCTTTGGTTCCTTCCGATTTATTTTCGGTGGTCTGAAACGATTCGTTAGGATCGTTCGAGAAACAGTTCAGATTCAAACAATCGTTCCAGTCGGCGCGACCGATGAGTGGCAATCCGTGAGGTCCGAGGTTATTAACCACATGATCAAACGACACGGTTAAGTGATCGAATAGAGTTCGGGCAACCGACATGTCGTTGTCGAAAGGCACCATTTCATTCAGGATACCGAAATCGCCTGATTCTTTTATGTAACTGATTGTTCCTAAAATCAACCACATCGGATCATCATTAAATCCTCCGCCAATATCGTTGTTTCCTTTTTTTGTCAACGGCTGATATTGATGATAGCATCCTCCATCCTGAAATTG
>CAMDGL010000430.1 GCA_945897845.1 Chitinophaga pinensis
GCAAATTTCAGGTAATCATCCTCCGGATTTTGGTAAAACTGACCACACGCCAACGAAGCCTGACTGTGCTTTCCGGTTTTATATGCTCCTGAAAAGCGCGGAACAAGCGTCATTCCTTTAAGGAGTGAACTGTTTTCGAGACGTGCACCAAAACGGGTTGCGAATTTTTTCGAGAGTTTGTATTCCATCTCGGCAAAGCCCGAAAGTTGGTTGTTGGTGAAAGGCAACCGAAAATTATCGCCCATCCTGATATTTTGTTCGTACGAAAAGTTTACCCAATCGCCGCCAAATCTCAGTTCGGTCTGTTCGTTCAGAAAATGGCTGAAACCCAGTTTCGCCTGAAACATCTTCTTATTCGTGGCGACCTGATCGTTGTCCATGTCAATCTTTTGGTGGTCGTAATTAAGGGCAAGTCCTGATTTGACCATCCATTTTTCGCCCAGCATTTCGTTGTAGGTGTTGTTCAGATAAACAGTATTGCTGTTCAGTAAAATGTTTTGTTTCACACCTGTTTGTATGTTGGGATAGAGAATTCCGCTGGTGCTGTTGTTAAATGTGCCAAAGAATTTGATCATCCCGGTTTCGCTGGTTTTAAGACGGTACATTGCGGTTCCGTCAACTCCAACCGGACTTTTAATCCAATCGACCTGCTGTTTGTTGATCACATTCGAAAGACCTCCGGTGACATAATCGCCACTGAGTGAAAGTGATGACTTTTCCCAACATTTGGTTGTTGAGGCCATTACCCCGACGGTCATGATTGAAATGCTGGATTGATCTTCGGTTTCTACAGAATTGGTTTTCATATCCACAATGGAAGACAATGCCTGTCCATATTCGGCGGAATAGGCGCCGGTGCTGAACAAAGTTCCGCTGAAAAGCAAAGGCGAAAATCGTCCGCGGGTTGGCATATCGGGCATTTTTGACATGTACGGCGACGAGACCAACATGCCGTCCATAAAGGCTTTGGTTTCGTAACCTTCACCGCCCCTGACGAAAACTCTTCCGTCTTCGCCCACTTTCTGAACTCCGGGCAAAGTGCCAAGTGCGCCAAAAATGTCGCCTTGTGCGCTTGGCGTTGTGGCAACATCAAACATCCGGAGAATAACTGCTTTTTTCTCGTCGCCCGCTTCGAATGCTCCTGCGTTGATCACGACTTCATCAATCTGATCGTCGGATTCCTGCAAAACGATGTTCAGGATAATTGTTTTCGTACTGTCCAAATCCAGCTTCCGGAGAAATGGTTTGTAGCCAATAAATGTTACCGAAAGCTGCTGAGCGCCTTTCCGGCTGGTACTAAAATTGAAATTGCCCAGACTATCGGCAGTAGTTCCGTCGTAAGTTTCCAGAAGAAAAACACTGGCTCCGGAAAGAGGTGATTTTTTTTCATCTGTAACTTTTCCTGAAATTGTTACCTGTGCAAAAGCGCCGGTCTGAAGCAGCAGTAAAAGGGATAAAATGTACAAGGTTTTCATGGCTTTTTTTTTCTTCAAATTAACGGCGGGAATGCGTGGAGAAAAAGAATAAATGACCGGATCGTTGTTTGTTCAGGATGAATCGTAAAATTGGGCGATGAATTAAATTTGGAACTTAACAAAAACCTTCATTCAGAAACAATTTATAGAACTCTAAACAGTTAATTATTGCAGAAATATTATTTTTGCCGGTATGAGGTCAATTAAATTGTTTTTATTCCATTTCCTTCTGATATTAAGTGCTGCAAGCGTATTTGCACAAAGCAACAATGCCACTTTATTTGGAAAAGTAACCGACGAAACCGGCAAACCTGTGGAGCTGGCCAATATTTCACTGAAGAATTCAACGATCGGCACCGTTTCGAACCGCGATGGGGAATATCTTTTGCGCATTCCGGCAAAAAAATCGGTCGTTATTGCTTATTCAATGATTGGATACCAGATGGTTGAGAAAACAATCACTGCTACTGAAGAACAACGAATAAACATCGATGTCGTTCTGCGGCAAATTGACCAGGAAATTGGCGAAGTTCAGGTGACTGAGCACAGACGTAAAAAAACGAACATGGACCGGATTGACTCCAAATTCCTTTCCAGCATTACAGATGCAGGAACCGGTGGGGTAGAAGCGCTGATAAAAACACTCCCAGGCGTATCGAACAACAACGAATTGAGTTCGCAATATTCGGTCCGGGGCGGAAATTTTGATGAAAACTTAGTGTATGTGAATGATATTGAGGTTTATCGCCCGTTTCTGATTCGTGCGGGGCAACAGGAAGGAATGAGCTTCATCAATTCCGACATGGTTTCGTCGATCGAATTTTCGGCAGGCGGTTTCGATGCTAAATACGGCGATAAAATGTCGTCGGTACTGGATATAAAATACAGAAAACCTACTGAGTTTGCAGGATCGGCATCCGTCAGCCTTTTGGGCGGTTCGCTGCAACTGGAGGATTTGAGCAAAAACGGCAAATTTTCGCACATTACCGGAGTTCGCTACAAAACGAACCGATACTTGTTGGGTACGCTCGACGAAAAGGGAGAATACAATCCGCGTTTCATCGATGCCCAAACCTATCTGACCTACAAATTCAGCAAAGCATTCGATGTTTCTTTTTTGGGCAATGTGGCACAAAACCAGTACAATTTTATTCCGCAGACACGAAAAACCAGTTTCGGGACTTTCAACAAAGCATACAATGCAACTGTATATTTTGAAGGTCAGGAAGTTGACCGGTTCGTCACGAGTACCGGAGCGCTGGTTGCAAATTATCATCCGGGCGACCGCCTCAACATGAAATTCATTGCATCTGCTTTTCATTCAAGGGAAGAAGAAACTTACGACATCAGGGGAGATTATTACCTGAACGAACTGGAGCGTAATTTGGGATCAGAAAATCTGGGCGACAGTGTTTTGAATATTGGAATTGGAACTTTTATCAATCATGCCCGCAATTATCTGAGCGCTAACGTTTACAGCCTCGAACACAAAGGTGCGTTTAATTCTGAAAGTCACTTGGTAAATTGGGGAATCAAGGCTCAGATTGAAAAAATTGATGACCGGATGAACGAATGGATTTTGCGTGATTCAACCGGATATTCATTGCCTCACGATGAGTTCGATCCGGGCAAACCTTACAATCCGAATGCTAAACAGGAACTTAAACTTTTTAGTACAACAAACACTGATTACAACATGAGTTCCACACGCCTGACCGCATACATTCAGGATACATATCAAATACCAATCAACAAAGGTGCGTTGTATGCTACCGGCGGGATTCGCGCTCAGTACTGGTCGTTTTCAGATGAATTTTTGCTGAGCCCGCGCGGCACTTTCCGCTATTTTCCTGATTGGAAAGCCAATTTTGTATTTCATCTTTCCGGAGGAGTTTATACACAACCTGCATTTTACAAGGAGTTGAAAGACCGAAACGGTATAATTTACCCAAATACCAAAGCACAACAATCAACCCAGATTCTTTTTGGCACCGATTACATTTTCCGTGCATGGGACCGGCCGTTTAAATTCAGTTCTGAAGCTTATTTTAAGGTGATGAAGAACCTGATTCCTTACCAGATTGACAACGTTCGCATCCGATATTTGCCCAATCAGACTGCAAATGGCTATGCAACAGGTATGGATATGAAAGTAAACGGCGAATTTGTGAGTGGAATTGAATCGTGGGCCAGCCTTTCAATTATGCAAACAGAAGAAGACGTCCTGAACGATGGCCATGGTTACATTCCCCGCCCAACCGA
>CAMDGL010000431.1 GCA_945897845.1 Chitinophaga pinensis
TTAATACTTGTTCTTAGTTATCCCTGTTCAAGCTTATCTAATCGCAAGTAACTTCGAAGACCAGTCCGGTTTTTAAAATTAAATTGTATTACATATC
Source organism: Chitinophaga pinensis (assembly GCA_945897845.1). GTDB lineage: Bacteria > Bacteroidota > Bacteroidia > Bacteroidales > Prolixibacteraceae > Aquipluma. The sequence goes on from CAMDGL010000431.1 coordinate 98, forward strand.
AACGCATACCTCCAAGCTCGATTTTCTATCGGGCTATACTTGTTTATAGAAAGTACTCATGTAAAAATTTCAAAAAAATAAATTCGAAAAATTAAATTAATATTTTTTTAGAATGACTACCGGTATATTCTGTTCTGATTTTTTATATTTACAATCTTACAATACCAAAACCTAAATTATTAACGATTGAAACTAAAACTTATGGAAAATGTAAATCAAAAAAGACTATTTATTGCAGCTTGTCTGGCACTCCTGGTTACAGCCATTACCTTTGCAATCAGGGCCAAAATCGAAGGTGTTTTTTCTACTGATTATGGACTGACCAAGGAGCAAATTGGATATGCTTTTGGACCTGCCTTTTGGGGCTTTGCCGTTGCCATGTTTGCTGGTGGTTTTATTATAGACATCGTAAAAACCAAAACCATTGTATGGATGGCATTTGGAATGCACTTTATTGGTATTGTGTTGTTACTTTTAGCCAAAGACATGACTTCACTATTTATCGCAAATGTTTTTATTGGTTTTGGAAATGGTAGTGTCGAGGCAGCATGTAATCCGCTTGTTGCTACATTATTTCCCAATAACAAAACAAAAATGTTGAATAGGTTCCATGTTTGGTTTCCAGGCGGAATTGTAATTGGAGGAGTATTGGCATGGTTAATAATGGATGTGCTTGACCTGCGCTGGGAGATCTTGGTAAGTCTTTTATTTGTTCCATTGGCAATTTACGGTTTTTTATTTTTCGGACAGAAAATTCCGGAGACTGAACGTGTGACAAGTGGCGTAAGCTATAAAGAAATGATGCGAAATATTGGTGCGCCATTTACAATAATTGCATCGGTAATTTTAATGATTTTAGTAGCGTCAGTTCCTTCATTTAGTTTGAATTTCGACAGCATATATCCATACATTGCTGTTGGCGTAATTTTAATTCTGGTCATCGTTGAAGGAAGAGCAATCAATAAAATAAGCCTTTTATTTCCTCTGATACTGTTTTGCATGTTATTGACCGCATCAACAGAACTTGGAACAACACAATGGATCAATGCACTGCTGGAGACAAATGGAATTAATCCGATGATTATTCTGGTTGTCGTTACAGGAATTATGGCTGTTGGACGCTTTTTTGCCGGAGGTTTGATTCATCGTTTAAATCCAACCGGTGTTTTATTGGGTTCATCAGTAATTGCGACTGCAGGCTTGTTGTTGCTTAGTATTTCAAACGGTGCGATTATGACGCTTCTGGCTGCTGCTGTTTTTGCAGTTGGCGTTTGTTATTTCTGGCCAACCATGATCGGAGTCGCATCCGAATATGTGCCTAAAAGCGGAGCACTTGGAATGTCTATTCTTGGTGGTGCCGGTTTTGTTGCCACGTCGATGGTTTTACCGATTATGGGAAAATCAATCGAAACTGCCGGACCGCAAATCACACTTCGTAACATGTCGGTTTTACCGGTTATCCTAATTGTTGCCTTTATATTTCTCTATTTTATTATTAAAACTAAATTTCCGAAAAAGGTCTAAATAAAAAACTCAAATAGTAATATTCCAAAGGGTGCCGAAAAAGGCATCCTTTTTTTATTGAACAAACGCATGTTCATAATTTGTCTGGTCAAATGCTACAAGCTGCTTTACCGGTAAAGATAAATGCCTATTTTTGCAGCATCTGTTTATTAAACAACAGAAAAACAAATAGAATTTATGAAAAAACCTACCCTTTTAATATTAGCTGCAGGCATGGGAAGCCGCTATGGCGGTCTGAAACAAATTGAACCTGTCGGCCCAAATGGTGAAACAATACTGGAATATTCAGTTTATGATGCTATTCGTGCCGGATTCGGTAAAGTTGTATTCGTAATTCGCGAAAGCTTTGCAAAAGACTTCAAAGGCCGTTTTGAATCAAAATTGGCCGGCAAAATTGACATCGAATACGTTTATCAGGAAACAAATATATTGCCGGAAGGCTTTTTACTTCCTGAAAATCGCGAAAAGCCATGGGGAACCGGTCATGCCGTACTTATGGCCAGAGATGTGATTCACGAGCCATTTGCAGCAATCAATGCCGATGATTTTTATGGTGCTGAAGCTTATAAGGTAATTGCTGATTTCCTGACCAAATCAGTTACAGAAAATACCTATTCAATGATTGGTTATCAGCTCGATAAAACGCTGTCAGATTTTGGAAGTGTTTCGCGTGGAATTTGTGAAACCGATCAAAATAATTTACTGACAAAAATTACTGAAACCCATAAAATCAGGAAGGAAGGCGATAAGATAATTTGCGATTCAGAAAATGAAGGAACAATCGAAATGACAGGCGAGGAAACGGTTTCAATGAATTTCTGGGGTTTCCATCCTTCTGTATTCAATAATATCGAAAATCAGTTTATTGATTTTCTAAAAACCAGTATTAATATCCCCAAATCTGAATTTTACATTCCTTTCGTGGTGTTTGAGATGATCAGATCCGGACAAACAAAGGTTGAAGTCTTGAAAGCTGATTCACCTTGGTTTGGTGTTACCTATCAGGAAGACAAGCCATTTGTAATTGATCAAATTCAGAAATTAACCGACCAGGGAGTTTATCCGGCGAAACTGTGGTAAAGTCGGGATTATCAACATCCAAATTATTGCATCTTCCTCAAAAAAAAACTTTTCTGAAGCATTTTTTTGAGGAAGTTCAAACCTTAATATTTTCAATCATCGCCAAATAATTTTCTATCGGAACATAAGCTGGAATACTATTACCAGATCCCAAAGCATACGCTTCAGAACCACTCATTTCCAACATTTTACGGCACCTTTCTTTAATTACTTCAGGCTCACTGCGAACCAAAAAATCCATATCGATGCCGCCTAAAATTGCAATTCGATCGTGCCAAAGTTTCCAGGTCTCCTCAACGGGTAAAATATTGTCTTCAAATGAATGTTTGGCATCGTATTTTAGTTCATCAACGATTTCATCCATCACATCCATTAAGTTTCCGCAGGAATGCAGAATGGCATATTTCCCGTTTCGATGAATTGTCTCGACTATTCTTTTATGCCATGGAAAAACAAACTGCCGAAGCATATCAGGAGAAAGGATGGTTTGAGTTTTAAATCCCCAATCATCGTTTACAATCAACGCCCCAACCGGTTCTATAGCGCTGCATATTTCGTAAAAACGCAGTAATCGTGCACCCACCTCATCAAAAATGGTTTTGGTCAAATTCTCATCTTCGTATATCATAAAACAAAGTCGTTCAAAACCAACCAGATCAATCACATTTTCGAGCACTCCTCCGGGAGCTGAAACGATAAGCCGCATTCCTTCAGGAAGTTCCGAAGACAATTTATTAATCAACTCAAAATCACCTTTTTCCGGATTTGGCCACTGATACGAATCGAACGATTTTCGGTCGGTTATTGCTGAACCTTCATTGAGCGAAACGGTGGCTTTCTTTTCGTGATCGGTATTTCCGAAGGAGAAAGCATTGAAATAGCGGGAAGGAATGGTGGCATAATCGTATCCTGCAAGATGAAAAAACCGGATAATTGCCCGAATCTGATCAGCCCGATTGTCAAGTGATACAAACGATTCGCCATTTACGTATGAAATCAAATCTCCGTTGACAAAATACTCGAAAAGTACCGGCC
>CAMDGL010000432.1 GCA_945897845.1 Chitinophaga pinensis
GGAGTACCGCCTTTGGTACCGCCAAGTCCCAGACTAACAACAACACTTTGGGCTTGCGGAGCCTCAACACGGAATCGGGCAAAGCCCTGCGAATTTACTTGTGGGTATTCTTTTCCCGGTTGATTCAGGGTCGAAGGTTTGAAATCTTCATTGATTTCTACAGGACTGGTTTGAGCAAAACAAAAACTTCCGGTTAAAACAAGTGAAATCAACAAACTAAATATTTTGTTTTTCATAATTGGTTCTATTAATTTTTTAATATTGATTGACTTCCAAACCCGCAAATTGATTTTCCGTGATTACCCCATCCCTGAAGGGAGCACGAAAAAACAATTCGCTCCTTTTAGGGTCGGTGTAAACGAATTGATTATTTGAGCTTAACATCAAAATCCGATATTTCATTGTTATTCTATTTTTTGAATAAAAGTGGTGCAAATTGACATAAACTACGTCTCCAACTCTGCCATTCGTGAGCCGTTTGTGGGGAAACATAGAAATGGGTATTCATTCCGGCTTCTTTTAATTTTGCGGTGTTTTCCTTTGGATCACCCGAATTTCCTCTTCTTGGATTTTCGAGTTCGCGACTGCCATAGCTGATGAACAACAGTTTTACATTCTTTTTGAAATCAGGCGCCTTCTCTACATCTTCCGGGCTGATGCTTCCACCGCTGAACATACCGACATGTGAGAACACTTCGGGATGAGCCAGTGTTATTGCGCGCGTTTGCATACCGCCCATAGATAATCCGGCCATAGCGCGGTTTTTAGGATCGGCCAGCGTACGATAATTGGCATCGATCATGGGAATGATGTCTTCCAGTAAGGTTTTTGCAAAGCCATCGGCCCATCCTTTGGGAGGCCATTCGGCAGGTCGTTCACCTGCCGGACGTCTTGCCATACTCCATGTGCCGTTGTCCATTACAATAATGAATGGTTTGGCTTTGCCTTCAGCAATCAGGTTATCCATGATAAGTCCGGCTTTGCCCTGAGCTGACCAGCAGGTTTCGTTTTCGCCGCCACCATGTTGCAGGTAAAGCACGGGATAGCGTTTTTTTGTATCCTTGTCATATCCCGGAGGTGTGTAAATGAAACACCGACGCATACTGTTGTTGGTTTTCGAGAAATAAGGAAGCTCAATCACCTGACCGTGGGGTACGTTTTTCAAGGCATAGAAATCCTGGTCCTTTGCAGGAATCTCAATACCGCTACCCCATCGGCTGGCTCCATAGAAATATAAACTTCCGGGATCGGGAACTGCAGCCCCATCGACCCAAAGCTGATAGTAATGAAATCCTTCATCCTGAGGAGCCGACTCGCCTGTCCAGACTCCTTTTTCATCTTTCACCAGATCGTATTTAACAGCGCTGATGTCAAGCAGAACTTTATGTGCCTCGGGTGCAGAAATTTGAACCCGCACACGGCCTTCAGAATTGACCTGCGGGTATTCTTTACCGGGTTGATTTACTGACGAAGGTTTGAAGTCTTCAATAACCGTTTGATGCTGTGCCCGGCACAACGAACCGAAAATCATCAGCAACAGCGTTAATACAAATAGATTCTTCATAATTTCATTATTAAGTTAGAATAGATTGTTATTACATATTCTTCAGTTTATTCAACTGGTATTGCAGTATTTGCCGAAGTTGTGTACAATCCCAACAGACAACCGGTAAAGCCACCGGCCACATCGGTTGAAAGAATATCGCCCGAAACAATGCCGCCCAAATTCACAAAGTCGGATCCGTTGGTTGAATAGCTAAATTCATAGTCATCGCCTTTTGCCGTCATCTGTAGCCGAACAGGTTTGCTGATGTCGATTTTGGCGCTGGCCACAATTTTTGATTCTGTTTCGCGGCTTCTGAATTTCCCCGAAGTTCTTTCCAGTAAAATATAATAGTCGGCTCCTTTTTTGGTGATGCCAAAAACATAGTTGAACCGCTCGCTTTGCAATGCCACAATTCCAGCCAAATCCTTTTCTGTTTCGGGTTTGTAATCGATGGTTGCCGCAAACGAAAAAGTTTTGTGCATCTGTCGGTAAAAGAGCGTTGAAGTAGATTTTATTTCCTTAATATTGGTCAGGAATGGTTTTATCTGCAAACCATTTGGGGTTACCGAAATAAAATCTTCACGCGGTCCTCTCAGTCCAATCCATCGGTAATCAAGCTTTTCAGATGTAAATGTGTCGGTAAAAGTGAAGTTTCCACTCGGGAAGAATCCATTCTGCCCGGTTTTGTTCTCGGTTACACCTTTGGGCATTTTCAGTTTAGGTTCCATTGGAACAAGGCCGTTTTCGAAAACCGGAAACTCACCTGACCAGTCAACCGGCAAAATAAAAGTTTCGCGGCCTTGGTTTACCCTTTGTTTATCATTGGGACGAATGGCAAGGAAAACACCGTAATATTTTTCGTTATCAGGCCCAAGAACCAAATCGGCATGACCAGCCCAGTCCACCTTATTTTCCCTTTCTTTTGGGAAATGTCTTTGAGTAAGAATTGGATTGCCTGGAGCAGGAATATACGGTCCTTTCGGACTGTCACTTACAAAAATCACTTCACTGTGCCAGCCACCGGTGCCGCCTTCAGCACACATCAGGTAATACTTACCATTCTTTTTGTAAATGTGTGGAGCTTCAATCCAAATCGGTTTTTTCGCCAGGTCAACACCACCATCCACAATGATTTTATCGGTTCCGGGGATGACTTTGTCGGTTGCAGCATCATACTCCCAGATTTTAATTACCCTGTGACCGTTATACAATTCTTTTCCCTTGTCGGGAGCATCATTGTGAATGACATAACCTTTCCCATTATCGTCGAAGAAAAGCGATGGGTCGATCCCTTTGAATTCCAATTTTATCGGGTCGCTCCAACCTTTCAGCGGGTCTTTTGTTTTTACCACAATATTTCCAAAACCGCCTGAAAACTGCGTAGTTATCATGTAAAAAGTTTCGTTGTTTGGATTGTACAAAATTTGCGGAGCATAAATGCCTGCGCTGATTCCGCAATCGTGCACAATTAATTGCGATTTCCGGTCGAGTACGTGGCCAATTTGAGTCCAGTTCACCAAATCTTTTGAATGAAAAATCGGAACTCCGGGAAACATGGCAAACGACGAGCAAACCAGGTAATAATCGTCACCTTTTCGGGTTATCGACGGATCGGGGTAACAACCCTGTAATATGGGGTTATAAAACTCATCGGCTTTCAATGGGTTGTTGGTATAAACCTGATCGTTGCCCTGATATACAAAATCGGAGAAAACAGGTGCATTAGAGGTTCCATCTTTCGCTTTTTTCTTGTCACTTACTCCGGAAAAAGAAGTTAAAACAATAAAAACGGACAACAAGATCAGTACTTTGCTGTTCGAGAAATTAATTTTGAATTGATGCATGTCCTTCAGTGTAAAAAATTTAATCTATTCTTCTAATCTTTTTAATTTATCCCCATTAACGAAAGCATCTTTTCAGCGTATCGTTTGCCCAACATCCGGTAGCCTTCAGCAGAAAAATGCAGATTATCGCGTCCATCGGGACAACCAGCTGATGATATGACATACGAATTCGGCAGCGTCTGAGGAAGTGTAGCCATGATTTGGTTAAAACCGGCACAAACTCCACCCTGATCAGCATTTACAGTTTCTCCGGCAAGCAGAGGTACTTCTTTTGAATTAAGGTTTAAATCTTTCATCAGGTTGTCGTAAACACCTTTCACTTTTCGTGTCCAAAGACTGTCGTT
>CAMDGL010000433.1 GCA_945897845.1 Chitinophaga pinensis
GACAAACCATTAACTGCAGGCAAAATTGCTGAATTGGCCGGTTTAGATAAAAAAGTGGTTGAAAAAGCCATGAACGAATTGAAAAAACAAGACAAAATTGTTTCTCCTATCCGTTGTGCATGGGAAATTAAAAAGTAGTTCTGACAGGAAATTAATTATAGCCGATGATTCTAACGAACATCGGTTTTTTTTTGCAAATAAGTATGCTAAGTGTTAGTAATGTTCGATTTGTGTGTTGCCGGTGCCTGTCAAAATGGATAAATTCGCAGTACTAACCAACTAAAGATTCGTCACATGGATACCCTTAAAAAACTCGCTCTAATTTTTACCCTTATCCTTCCTTTATGGTCGTCAGTGCAGTATGTAACTGTAAGTGGAAATAAGTTTTTGGTTGATGGGAAGGAAATTATCATGAATGGAGCCAATACACCCTGGAACAAATGGAACGATTTCGGTGGAAGTTACGCAAGCTCGTGGTGGGATACCGAATTCCAGAAGATAAAAGCCGCCGGTGGAAATTCAACCCGGATTTGGATTAGCTGTAATGGTGAAGTTGGACTGATGATATCGGCTGATGGAACCGTGACCGGAGCAACAACTGCTTTTTGGTCGAACCTCGATGACATGTTCCGGCTGGCACAAAAGAACAAAATCTACATCAAAGCGACATTGATTTCATTCGATCATTTCAAGAACAGCCACACCAATTACCAACGCTGGCGAAATATGGTTCTCAGCGATGATAAGGTAACTTCATTTGTTGACAATTATGCCATTCCATTTGTGAACCGATACAAGGAAAATCCGTATTTATGGGCCATCGATGTCTGCAACGAAATTGAATGGGTGAATCAGGATGCGGCGATGGGAAACATTGCATGGAACCGGCTTCAGTACCTCGTTGCCAGAGTTGCTTCGGCCGTGCACGATAACAGTAAAGTGCTGGTTACGCTCGGAAGTGCAGCCATCAAGTGGAACAGCGATAAGTATGAAGGTAATTTTTGGAGCGATGCCAGTCTGAAAGCCCAATACAGCAAGGATAACGCGAGGCTCGATTTCTATTCACCGCATTTTTATGGCTGGGTAGTAAAATATTTTGGCAATTTCGCATTGAATAAAACTCCTGCCGATTATGGAATCAACGACCGGCCTTGTGTGATTGGTGAAAATCCGGCCAAAGGTGTGTTTAACGATGGGGCAAGTCCAACTTTGGAAGTGCCTGCCTCGCAAATGTTTTTGGGTGCATATAATAAAGGCTGGAAGGGCCTGTTGCCATGGACTTCGAATGGTGTGGACTCAAATGGAACGCTGAAAGATTTTGAAGGTGGCTTACAGGCTTTCAAAACTGCTCATCCCGAATTGGTTGATCCGGATTTTGCAACCGGGATGATTCCTGAAATCAAAAGAAATAAAGGTCAGTCTATTCTGGAGAATGTCTTTCCAAATCCGGTAGTATCGGGTATTTTCAAGATCATTTTGTCAGAATATCAGGATGTTATTCTTCAGCTTACTGACAGCAAAGGTTCATTGATTTTCAGGAAAAATGTCGGAAGCAGGGAAACAAGCTTTTCATCGAAAGCCCTGCCAAGGGGGGCATATATTCTCTCAGTTACAAAAAACGGTTGTATAGAAAACCGGAAATTAGTTATGAACTAAAGTTGATTTTTATGCTTTATTCGTTTACTTTAATCCAGATTTTTAAGTCAAACGAATAAAGCCAGTCTATGAAAAACCTCTTTATTTTACTTGCCGGTATTTTTCTTGCTTCTTGCTCTTTGGTAAAAAACAAATCAGGGGAAGACGCCATTCAGTATAAAAACATCGAAAAACACATTGCCGAATTGTCTTCAGATGAATACCTGGGGCGAATGCCCATGTCGTCAACCGAAGGAATAACAGTTGATTACATTGCCGCGCAGATGAAGGAAATTGGTCTGGAACCTGCGAATAACGGAAGCTTTTTTCAGGAGGTTCCGTTGCTGGCAGTAAACTCCAAAATATCAAATACACTGGATTTCGACACTCCCAAAGGACTGCTTAAATTTGATAAACTGGTTGATTATGTGACTTTTTCGCGGAAAATGGAAGCGGAACAATCGCTCGATTTATCGGAACTGGTGTTTGCCGGTTTTGGAATTACTGCTCCCGAATTTGGTCGTGATGATTTTCAGGGGATGGATCTGACAGGCAAAACCATTCTGATTTTTGTGAACGATCCGGGTTACGGAACAACTGATCCCTATTTCAAGGGAAATACAATGACCTATTACGGTCGCTGGACTTATAAATTCGAGGAAGCTGCCCGTCGCGGAGCCAAAGGCTGTTTGATTATTCACGAAACCGGTCCGGCCGGATATCCCTGGAAAGTGGTTGCCAACAATGGTGAAACTACCAAATTATACCTGAAGCCTGAAAATGATTATCAGGATCGGTGTACTTTCGAGGGATGGATTTCTAAAACAGCGGCGGAAAAGTTGTTCCTGGCTTGCGGAACGACTTTCGATGAAGCAAAAAGTCAGGCCATTCAGAAAGATTTTAAACCGGTTGTTTTGCCTGTAAAGGTTTCTGGTTGGATGAAAAGCAGTTTCGAAACCAGTATTTCCCGAAATGTTTGCGGACTTATTCACGGGAGCAAACGACCAGACGAAGTGGTGGTTTACACTGCGCATTGGGATCATTTGGGCGTGGGAACCGTGGTGAACGGAGACAGCATCTACAACGGAGCAACAGACAATGCCAGTGCGGTGGCGTGGATGCTTGAGATTGGCCGTGGTTTCAAATCGGCTCCTGCACCCGAACGCTCCGTGTTGTTTCTTTCAGTTACTGCCGAAGAATCGGGTTTGCTGGGTTCGGGCTATTATGCAGAACACCCGTTTTTCCCAATGGCAAAAACTGTTGCCGTAATTAATACCGATGTGATGTTGTTTATGGGCAAATTTAAAGATGTGATGCTTACCGGATCCGGGCAGTCGGAATTGGACGAGTGGGTGAGGAGTGAGGCCGCAAAACAGGGCAGGTACATTGCTCCGGACCCCAATCCTGATAATGGAATGTTTTTTCGATCCGATCAGTTTCCATTGGTAAAACTTGGCGTTCCGGCAATTTATGCCAAAGGTTATGTGGATGCTGAAAAGTACGGAAAAGAAGAAACCATGGAGCAGGTTGACCGCTACTGGAAAGAAACTTACCATAGTCCGTTTGACGAATACCATCCTGAAAGTGACGATCTCAGCGGAATTGTTGAGGATGCCAAATTGCTCTATCATGTTGGCACCAATCTGGCTAATTCTGCCGAATGGCCTCAATGGAACGCAGATTCGGAATTTAAGACGATCAGAGAAAAATCGCGGAAATAATAAATCATCAATTATCATTCATCATCATGAAACTCCTCCATACCTCCGACTGGCACCTCGGTAAACGGCTCGAAGAATTTTCCCGGCTTGCAGAACAGCAAGCCGTTTTACAGGAAATCTGCGAAATTGCTGAACGGGAACAGGTGGATGCAATCATCGTTGCCGGCGATTTGTTTGATACTTTCAATCCGCCAACCGAAGCGGTTGACTTGTTCTATAGAACTTTGAAACGGCTCACCAACGGAGGTAAACGACCTGTCATTGCCATTGCCGGTAACCACGATTCGCCCGACCGTATCGAGGCTCCCGATCCGCTGGCCCGCGAGTGCGGAATTATTTTTGCAGGTTATCCCAACTCTGTTGTTCCAC
>CAMDGL010000434.1 GCA_945897845.1 Chitinophaga pinensis
ATTGGATTTGTGCTAATTGTTCTGGCAATAATTGGGTTGACAAATTGTAAAAAAGAGGACGAAGTTATTGACAATAGTATGAGTATTGTAATTAACGAACTGATGCCCAAAAATTCACAATATGGTTCCGATCAAAATGGCCAATTCGACGACTGGATTGAGCTGTATAACCTATCAGCAGAGGATTTGAATATTTCCGGATATTATCTTACGGATAGTAAAAAAGAATTGACCAAATGGAAATTACCGGAAGGTACCATATTGGCGAAGAATGGATACCTGATTGTTTGGGCTGACAGTGATACGACTCAGGTTGGATTGCATACCAATTATAAATTATCGGCTGAAGGAGAGAATGTGGTTTTGCTCTCGCCTGATCAGGTAATTATTGATCTGGTTGAATATCCGACTACTACTTTGGAACAAGCTTATGCACGTAAACCCAACGGAACGGGAAGTTTTCAGTGGGCAACTCCAACTTTTAATAAGTCAAACGATTAATTCAGGAGGACTAAACTTGATCTACCTTTTTGAATTCAGAATGTTGCCTTTAATTTCCGATTTATCTCAAACGGCACAATGGACCTACCGAATGCCTTGAAGTCAGGTGAACCGAAAATCGGTCGGATAAGGATCTAAAGCATTCAACGGCTAATTCAGGCCGGTTATTTTCTCCTGAGAGGTGACTGAGGAAAACATGCACCAATTCCGGACCTGCATGATCGCGAATCAACTCAAATGCCTGGTCGTTGGATAAATGCCCAACTGCCGAAGCTACTCTGCTTTTCAAATGATAAGGATATCCTCCATCCCAAAGCATTTTCTCGTCGTAATTTGTTTCGATAAACAGTGCATGGCATTTGCGCAGGTGGTGGATAACTTTTGGGCAAGCTTCACCAATGTCGGTAAAAACACCAATGTGCCAATCATCGTGTTCTATCCTGAAAGAACAGGGTTCTGCCGCATCGTGATTCTTAAGGAACGGATGAATGGTAATTGAACCTACTTTTAATGCTTTGTCAGGAATGAAAATTTGAACCAATTCCGGGCGATCGGCCAGATTCATTGCATCGAAAGTTCCCTGGCTAAACCATGCCGGAATTCCCAAACGTTTGCTCAAAACCCTTACCGCATGAATATGATCGCTGTGTTCGTGCGAGATGAATATTCCACGAACTTTCGACTGTTGCAATCCGGCTTCTTCCATGCGCAACAATATTTTTTTTGTGGAAATGCCCGCATCCACAAGCACTGCATCTTTTTCGTTGCCGATATAATAGCAATTCCCGTTACTTCCCGAAGCCAATGCGCAAATTTCGATCATTATAAAAGTTTGTTGTTCAGATTGTTTATTGGTGAAAAATGAAGCCACTTTGCACTAAATCCTCGGTCTCCAGCGAATTCGAAGGGCACATAAATCGTTGTTGTCCGATTCCCGAACCAGACAATTCAGGTATTCGTTATCCGACAATTGAGTGCGGGTAACGGCGATCAAATCTCCAGCCTGACCTTCTTTCAGGTAGTTCACTTCCATTTCGGCAGGTTCGTTTTTGTTCAGAAATTCAATCCCAAAATCGTCCAATACACGTTCAACCGATTTAACGCTGTTGAAATGCTGATTGATGTCGAGTTCGCTGAACAAGACGGGATAGTATTTCAATACTTCAGAATGAATATCCGGTTTGATGCGTTTGGGATTACGGCAGGCCTTGCTATCGATCCGTTTCGGGAATGTTGCCCTGTAATCGCTTAACCTGAAAATTTTATGGGTTTCCAAATCAAGAATCAGCCAGGCAGAGCTTGCCTTTAAAAGTATTTCGCCCTTTTCGTTTTCAACAATGTATTCGCGGTAGGCATAAATTCCATCCGTTCCGGCTGACCATGTATTCAGGGTAATTTTATCCTGCCATGCCGGGTACTTCTCTACCTGAAAATACATTCGCGACAGTACCCAGAATAAATTGTTGCTTTTTAAACTTTCATATCCCCAATCCATTACCTGTGCATGAGCCCAGGCAGCTTCAATCAGGATATTGAAAATGGATGCAATGGATGCTTGTCCGTATTGGTTGGTGTGATAGGACTTTATTGACAGATGTTCCGTGTATTTTTCCATAATTTGAAGGTTGTCTTAAACCTTTGTGCAAATGTATTGTTGAGTTTTGAATTACCAATCAATTTAGCGACTTTTGAACAAATTTTAAATTTAGATGGAAAAAATTATCATAAAAACACCTGAACAGATTGAGGGAATTCGAAAAAGCAGCAAACTGGCAGGACAAACATTGGAGTATATCGCACAGTTTGTTAAAGAAGGTGTTTCAACCGAATTTATAGATCAAAAAATTGAAGCTTTTATTCGTGAAAATGGGGCAATACCAGCAACACTTGGCTACGGCGGATTCCCGAAATCGTGCTGTACTTCGATCAATGAGGTTGTTTGTCATGGAATACCTTCAGAAGAAAACATATTGAAAAATGGAGATATCGTGAATATTGATGTAACTACCATTTTGAATGGCTACTTTGGCGATACCAGTAAAATGTTTACCATTGGTGTAGTGTCGCAGGTTGCCCAGGATTTAATTGAGGTTACCAAACACAGTCTTTATCTGGGTATTCAGCAAGTAAAACCCGGAAATAACTTCGGAAACATTGGTTTTGCAATCAGCAAATACGTAAAATCAAAAGGATTCAGTGTGGTTTATGAGTATTGCGGACATGGCGTTGGCATTGAATTCCATGAAGAGCCGCAGATTGACCATACTTCCAGAAGAAATACCGGTCCGATTATGCAACCGGGAATGACTTTTACAATCGAACCGATGATTAATCAGGGCCGGCCCGGCACAGTGGTTGACAAAGTGGACAAATGGACTGCCCGAACTGTTGACAAAAAACTTTCGGCACAATTTGAACATACGATTCTGATCACAGAAACCGGATACGAGGTCCTTACAGACGTGAGTGGAGAGTATTAGTATGATTGTCGAGACGCGTATAATCACGTCTCGACAAACAATTGCTAAAAATTTCAAATCTTCGCCAATCCATCTTCGCCCAATTCAATCAAATGCAGGCAGTTTTGACGATTTCATTTGGTCAGATCGTCGTCCAAAATCTGTAAATCCGGCAACGAAACAGCAAAATAATCGAGCTTAAATTCATCTTCAAGGTGTAATTTGCCGAAGTTGATCAATGTTTCAAAACGAGCTTTTGCCGTTACTTTTTTAGCCAATTTGGTCAATGCTGAACCCTGATAGAAAACAGTTTCAGGCTACTGGTCGCCAAAATAAATCGTAGGCTTCGGTTCAGTATCGAAAAGGAAGTGTATGAGTTTTCATATTTGTAAGGGAAAATTTACAGATATGCACAGATTTGTAAAAATATTTTTACAAATCTGTTAATCAAATGAACCTTGACCGTCGCTTAGGCATTCTTATAAACAGAAACCATTGTACTTTCATTCATTATTTAAAACAACACAACCATGAAATTCGGACAAAGTGAAAACCCTGAGTCTATTGATTTCCGGCTACCAGCCGATGATCCGCGTACGGCAGAAATACTGAAACAAAACGATACCAGCAAGCCGCTCACCATTTACGTGGGATGCGCCAAATGGAACAAAACCGACCTGAAGAACTTTTATCCGCGCGGCACCAAAGATGAGTTAACTTATTATTCCCGTCAGTTTAACTCTATTGAGCTGAAT
>CAMDGL010000435.1 GCA_945897845.1 Chitinophaga pinensis
GGAACAACAGGCGTTCCGAAAGGAGTGATGCTGACACACACCAACCTGGTTTCGAATTTTCTGGAACATTCCAAAATGCACCATCTTGGGAAAGATCACCGCGTTATCAGTTTTCTGCCGTTGTGCCATGTATACGAACGCAGCGTGAACTATCACTTTCAGTACAAAGGAATGGGCGTTTATTACGTTGGTAATCTGGGCCAGATTGTTGCGGCTATCAAGGAAATCAAACCGCACATGTTTAACTCGGTGCCACGTTTGCTTGAAAGAGTTTACGACGGTTTTGTTTCGAAAGGAAAGGAACTGAAAGGCATCAAAAAGCTGATTTATTTCTGGGCGCTCAATCTTACCAGGCATTTCGAATACAACAAAAAATATAATTTCTTCCTGAAAATAAGGATAAAGATTGCCGATAAGCTGATTTATTCAAAATGGCGGGCGGCTTTGGGAAATAACATTGTTTACATCGTTTCAGGAGGAGCTGCCCTCCAACCGCGTATTGCAAGAGTCCTGGGAATGGCCGGAATGCTGAACCTGGAAGGCTACGGTCTGACCGAAACTTCGCCCGTAATTGCGGTAAACAATCCGGAAACCAAAGCCATGAAAATTGGTACGGTCGGAGAGGTTTTAAGCAATGTGCAATTGAAATTTGCCGACGACGGCGAAATACTGTGCAAAGGCCCGGGCGTTATGAAAGGTTATTACAAAGCGCCTGACCTGACTGCCGAGGTAATTGATGAGGATGGCTGGTTCCATACCGGCGATATCGGGATTCTGGAAGATGGCAAATATCTGAAAATCACCGACCGTAAAAAGGAAATGTTCAAGCTTTCGGGTGGAAAATACATTGCCCCGCAAATGATTGAAAACAAGCTAAAAGCTTCGTTTTTTATAGAACAGATAATGGTAATAGGGGCAGGTGAGAAATTTGCAAGCGCATTGATTTCTCCCAATTTCAGTTATTTGCACGAATGGTGCAGTCACCGGAAAATACTGTTTCAGGACAATGAGGAGTTGATTCATAATACAGAAGTTCTTGCTCAACTTCAGAAAGAAGTGGTCGCCATCAACAAAACGCTGGGTGAGCACGAGGAAATCAAACGATTCAGGCTGGTGAGCGACGAGTGGACTCCGCAAACCGGCGAGCTGTCGCCAACTTTAAAGCTGAAAAGAAATTACGTGGCGGCGAAATACAAATCAATCATCGACGAGATTTATTCTGTTTCGAAAGTGCAGCCGGGTGGCAGGTTCAGACTGCCGAAGATTAACTTGAATTTCGATATCAACGAGTTTATCAAGCGGTTGAAGTTATAAAATCAAAATGAACCCATTTGCACCAACCACCACAGACGAGTACATCTCAGGTTTTCCGGACGATATACAATTGATCCTGAATCAGGTCAGGGCAATCATCAAACAGGCCTCTCCTGAAGCCGAAGAATCCATTTCATACGGAATGCCGGCTTATAAATTAAAAGGGAAACCGTTGGTCTATTTTGCCGGATTTAAGACCCACATCGGCTTTTATGCCACTCCCTCCGGACATACCGAATTTGCAAGGGAATTATCAAAATACAAGCAGGGAAAAGGTTCAGTTCAGTTTCCCCTCGATCAGGCTATACCCTATGAATTAATAGCCCAAATTGTAGCGTTCCGGGTGTTTGAGAATCTGGAAAAAGGGAAAACGAAGAAAAAATAGATCAATCAAATTCCATGTTTCAAGCAAAATTACTGAGAATTGGATCTTCAAAAGTAATATCAATAGAAAAAGAATAAACGTCTCAAAAAGCAAATACTCGCAGGCCTATAAGATGCAGAGGAGGAAAAGTGAAAATAGTGATCAATTTTGATTTGTTTTTCCGTAAATTTGGATATTAATAAAGCAAAAAAATGTCTGCTGCTGAACTAAATGGAATTAAACTTGATTTGATCGCATGGATTAATCAACTTTCAGATTCCGATCTTATTTATTTTCTTGATGGATTGAGAGTTTCAAGAGATAAAAAAGATTGGTGGGAGGAACTCCTGACTGCGCAAAAGAAAGAAGTTTTAGCAGGTTTAAAAGATGCTGAGGCGGGTAGAGTAATGGACTCTGAGACGTTCTGGAAGAAACTAAACAATGCCTAATTCGAAGGTTACATCAATTGTCTGGACAGAACGGTTCTTACAAAACGCGATTTCAATTAAAACTTATTTGATCTCAAATTTTTCTTCAAAAGAGGTTGATCATTTTAATGCTATTCTGCAAGCATTTGAAATTGCAGTTTGTGCATTTCACGATCTTTATCCACAGTCTTTAGTCAAGAAAAACATTAGGCGTGCCGTATTAAGTAAAGTTCTTTCCGCTTTCTATCGGGTTCACAAAGGTCGAATTGAGGTCATTGCTTTGTTGGATAACCGTTGCGATATTTCAAATAGGCTTTAATGAAGAATAAAACGAACTGATACTATCATGAGTTTAGAAGATTTTGGATACAATAATATATTTGAGAAATTCAGGCTTGACAATGTTCCCGGTAGTTTGGAGATAGGAAGAGTGATTGCTGAACACAAGGAAAGATACATTGTCAAGACAATAAAAGGTGAATTCGAATCCGAGATAACTGGTAATATGAGATTTACTGCCAGAAGTCGTGAAGATTTTCCGGCAGTGGGCGATTGGGTTGCACTGACTGTTTATGATGCTGATTTCGCCGTAATTCACGAAATCCTGCCAAGATTCTCAATTCTCAAACGACAAGCGGTTGGCCAATTCGGAGAGGTTCAGGTTATCGCTGCGAACATTGATTTTGCCTTTGTTGTTCAGGCTGTTGACAGAGATTTTAATATCAACCGACTTGAAAGATACCTGACAATCTGCAATTCTGCCAAAGTTCAGTCAATAATTGTGCTTAGTAAAGCTGATTTAATTGATGAAATACGGATCTATACAATTTCCGAAAGTATAAAAATGCGGATAAAAAATGTTCCGGTTATTGCGATCAGTAACGAGACGCAGAACGGATACGAGGAGATTAAACGGTTTATCGCGAAGGGTAAAACTTATTGCATGCTCGGTTCATCAGGTGTTGGAAAATCAACTTTGTTGAACAACCTTTCAGGAAAAACGGTAATGAGAACGGATGCAATTAGCCTGAGTACCAACAAAGGAAGACATGTCACAAGTCACAGGGAGTTGATTGTTCTTGAAAATGGGGGAATTCTGATTGACAATCCGGGTATAAGAGAAGTTGGCATTGCCGATTCAAATGATGGATTGGAAATTACATTTGACAGGATTGTCGGGCTTTCTGAAAATTGCAAATTCATAGACTGCACGCATACGAATGAGGTTGGCTGTTGCGTTCTCGAAGCGGTTGAAAAAGGAGAAATTGACGAAGCTTCCTATCAGAATTATTTGAAAATGGAACGGGAGAAAGCGCATTTTGAATCGACTGTTGCAGAGAGACGAAAGAAAGACAAAGAATTCGGAAAAATTATGAAGAACTATAAAAAGGGAAACAATAAAAAATAATAGATATGTCGGGACACAGTAAATGGTCAACCATTAAACGCAAAAAAGGAGGCATCGATTCGAAACGATCCAAGGTGTTCTCCAAATTAGTCAAGGAAATTACCGTTGCCGTAAAGGAAGGCGGCACCGATCCTGACAGCAATCCGCGCCTCCGGGTTGCCATTGCGAATGCCAAAGGGGTAAGTATGCCAAA
>CAMDGL010000436.1 GCA_945897845.1 Chitinophaga pinensis
AAAATATACATCATGGGAGAACTTATGGACTACAATGCGACCTTAATCAATCTCAATGGTTCAACAGTGAGAAATTACAAACTTACAACCAATGGACAGACAACATTAGATGAAACAGGTCTGATTGATGGAATTTATTTTCTGCGTGTGTATAAAGGGAGTAAAATATTTACTTTCAAATTAAAACTTTAAAGATAATTTATTGATAGTCAAAATTCCGAAAGTATGTGAATTTTGAAATGTTAGCTTTTGTATTTTTTTTAAATTCTAATGATATTATCATGTCAAAATTCAATTACATTATCGGAATCATCCTGTTGATCGGAATTCTTGGCGGGGCTAAAGTCATCGCAGGCACCAGTGAAAAAACAATAAGCAATGTGCCTTATGCTACTGTTTCACCAGCTCAGGTGATGGATATTTATTTGCCTGAAGGCGAAGGACCTTTTCCTGTGGTGGTTTTAATTCATGGCGGTGCATTTAAAATGGGAGATAAGGGAATGGAAACCCTTAATGCTGAAGCTTTGGTTGCCAAAGGCTATGCTGCAGCAAGTATTAATTACCGACTGAGTGGCGAAGCTATTTACCCGGCACAAATTGAAGATTGCAAAGCAGCAGTCCGCTTCCTGAGGGCCAATGCCACAAAATATCATTTGAATCCAGATAAAATTGGCTCGTGGGGCGCATCGGCAGGAGGAAATCTTTCGGCGATGCTGGGCACTTCGTCCGGAGTTGCCGAATTGGAAGGTGCGAGTCTGGGCAATGCCGGCGTTTCGTCGAAAGTGATTGCAGCGGTCGATTGGTTTGGGCCGATTAACTTTTGCACCATGGATGCAGAAGCTACAGCTGTAGGATTTACTGGTCGAACCAATGGCGAATATTCTCCGGAGTCGCAACTGATTGGCAAGGCCGTTCAATCGGCTCCTGAGTTGGTTGCCAAAGTCAATCCGACAACTTACATTACGGCTGATGATGCTGCATTTTTTATTCAGGTGGGCAGCAAGGACCGAAACATTCCTTATACCCAAAGTCGGAATTTTTATGAAGCTGTTAAAAAGATACTCGGCAACGAAAAAGTTTCTTTTGAATTACTCGAAGGTGCAGGACATGGTGGCCCTCAATTCTTCGATCCGTCGAATGTAGCCAAGGTGATCGCGTTTTTCGAAAAGCATTTGAAATAGATTTTAAAAATCGATTTTTAACGTCTCTTCTTTTCTTGACTGAACAAAGGCTTGAATATTCTTCTATCGAATATTTGAGCCTTTTTTTGTGTATAACCTCTGCTGGTAGAATGCAGTCCGATAATCTCCGTATTTCAGAAATCGCCTCAATTTATTTTTCGTACACTTCAAATCCAAATTCTGACACTTCACCATCTTTCTGCCATAACACCCGAAAATCAGGGCTAGTTTTGATCATTGTTAAATTTTAATACACTCGAAAATGAAAAAGTCAATATTAAGTTTATTCGTTGCAACAAGCCTATTAATGGGAGCTTGCAGTAAAGATGATGTTACCGAAGATACCACAACAGCATCTGGTTCAACACTTACCAACGTGGCTTATGCCACCACCTCTTCGGCACAGAAGATGGATATTTATTTGCCTGAAGGAACAGGGCCTTTCCCAATTGTGGTACTCATTCATGGTGGCGCTTTTATGATGGGCGATAAGAGCGGCGAAGCATCCAATGCGGCAGCTTTGGTAGCCAATGGAATTGCAGCAGCAAGCATTAATTACCGTTTAAGCGGTGAAGCCCAATACCCGGCCCAGATTCAGGATTGTAAAGCGGCTGTCCGCTTTTTACGTGCCAATGCAACAAAATACAATCTGAATCCTGACATGATTGGCTCATGGGGAGCTTCCGCCGGAGGAAATCTGTCCTCGCTTTTGGGTACAACTTCCGGAGTTAGCGAACTGGAAGGTGCAAGTTTGGGTAACTCATCGTATTCATCAAAAGTTATTGCTTCTGTCGATTGGTTCGGCCCGATCAACTTTCTGACCATGGACGCTGAGGCTACCGCATTGGGTTTTTCAATCACCACAAACAGTTCTACTTCTCCTGAATCTAAATTGATTGGAGCAGCCGTTCAAACGGTTCCGGCACTGGTCGCCAAAGCCAATCCAACGACCTATATTACATCCGACGATGCCGCCTTTTTTATTCAGGTTGGAAGTGTGGACCGCAACATTCCATACACACAAAGTCTGAACTTCTACAATTCGCTGAAAACAGTAAAAGGTTCTTCCGATGTGAGTTATGAATTGCTGAATGGTGCGGGTCATGGTGGTAGCCAGTTCTCTGCCACATCAAACATGGCCAAAGTGACGGCGTTCTTTAACAAATACCTGAAATAGAAAAGGTCTCTTGTAATCTTTATGCTATTTGATTTATATGTTTGTATTAGATTTAACCTGAATGTCTTTACCGAACATTCAGGTTAAGTAAATTTAAATGGGTTAGTGACATAATAAAAAAATCAAAATGAGGTCAAAAACAGACTTAATTCAAATCAGATATATTCTTGCAGTTTCAGGAACAGGAGCCTTGTTGCTGTCGCTGATGCCCATTCTTTTTGCTTTGGATTCAATTATGATGCCCGGCTTCTATTTTCGGGTACTCGATGTAAGCATATTATTTTTGCTATTGGCAGGCATGTTTTATGCCGGAATATCAATGAACCTGAGATGGCGAATGTTATCGGACATCAAAAAAATGGTTTTGAATACTGCTGTATATGTTTCTGCCACAGCATTTAGTATTGCTCTTCATTGGCCAATCTGGAAAATTACTTCACATATTCCAATTCCATTTTATATCAAGGATGAAATTGTCAGAAACCTGATTGTTATGCTGGTTAGTTTTTATGTTGTGCGGTTCTATGTGAAAATGATCGAAAATCAGCAGTTGAAAGAATCATACTCCGACCTGCAAACCCAACATCTCAACAGCCAGTTGACCGCTTTGATGAACCAGATTAATCCGCATTTTTTCTTCAATACATTGAATACCTTGAGTGGATTAATTCAGGAAAATCCGAAGAAAAGCGAATTGTTTCTTGACAAGCTATCGCATGTATTCAGGTACATCCTGAATATGCAGGAAAACAGCCAGGTGTTGCTTGCTGATGAAATTAAATTTGCACGCGACTATGGATATTTACTGAATGTTCGTTTTGAAGACAAACTGCGGATCAATTTTGGAAATGTTGATCAGGTAAACGCCAGGATTCCTTCGCTTTGTAGTCAGTTGCTTATTGAAAATGTGATCAAGCACAACCGGATGAATCACCAGTTTCCGGTTACTATTGACTTTACTTTAAAAAACGGATACCTTCAGGTTTGTAACAATCTTTGTCCGCAGCTAAATGAAAATTCAACAGGGTTGGGCCTGAAAAACCTGAACCGCAGAAGCGAAATCTTATCAGGAAAACCAATTTTGATTGAGAAAACCGAAGACACGTACTGTGTTCAAATCCCATTAATACCGGTCAAACGATGAACGTAATACTTATTGAAGACGAAGGCATTGCTTTACGGAAACTTAAAAAGATTATTCTGGAAATTGCTCCTGAAACAATTGTTTTGGCTGAATTGGAATCGGTTTTCGATGCCAGAAACTGGTTTCAGCAAAATAGCAATGCGGCTATCGATTTGATATTTTCAGACATACAGTTGTCTGACGGACTGTCGTT
>CAMDGL010000437.1 GCA_945897845.1 Chitinophaga pinensis
TGATATACCCGTGGCCTTTCAGCAGTTTAAACGCTCTGTCGAGCCTGTCGCTTAGACTTTCAAACATTGTATTGCAGTATTTTCGTAGATTGATTAAATAACCCGCCCTAAAGCAGGGGTGCAAAGGTAGTAATTTTTAGAATGTGGAAATGAGTTCGGTGGGAAGGGGTAGAAGAGTTTGAAGGGTTTGAAGAGTTCAATGCCTGCGGCGTTCAAAAGTTCAATGCCTGCGGCGTTCAAGGCTTTGCGTTCAATGCTTCGCATTCAATCGGCTTTAATAAAAGGGAAGGGTGTGCTCGCTGCGCTCGGTTGAAGAGTTTCTTGTCTCTTGTTTAAAGATTTATAAGAGTAAGTGCAAACGCTGAAGGTGTGAGGGTTCCTGGTTCAATGTTTACAAAAAAAGGAAGGACTTGTAGAAGGTTCCTGAACCTTGGAATTTTGTCCTTGGATTTTGGACCTTGGTATTTGACCCAGGAATTTGGCACTTCGCCGAAGACTAGCGACGCTCGATCCTGACTGAAAAATCATCTAAAATAAAAGCCTCTTTCCCCGTGTTCCAGGCATAAATTTTCACTTTCAGACCTTTTTCGCGCAATATTTCGTTATCAGGAATTGCATAATTTGTTACAAAATTAAAGGCTTGCCTGTCGTGAATAAAATCGCCCGCCTCAACGGCTTTCCAAAGTTTTGATTCGCCATCTTTTTCAACGGAAATAACATAAACCGCTTTGGCTCCGGGTTCAGCCTTTGCCCACACATTTGCCCTGATGATGTATCCGCCAGCGTATGCTGCAAGTGAATCCAACTCATATTCAAAGGATACCGAATACGCACCCGGCTCTAAAAGGAATGAATTGTTACGACCTGTTTTCGTTATCTTTGATACGTCAGGAGCTGACCAGTAAGGACTTGCATTTTCAAAAGTATTTTCACTTGTAAAAACGGTAGTAGGCGAAATTGTATCAGAAATTCCGAAAAATGATTTTACTGGATTCGTTTTGGAAGAAATATCAGTATCAGATGGTAGATTCCCCGTGAAAGAAAGCTCCTCCCATTTGATATTAATCTCATCTTTCATCATTTCCCTGCCGGAGCAACGGAACATAATTTTGCTCACCCTCAAAGTACCGTTTCCATTTTCGGGATTGATAATCAATGGATTGATCCACAGTCCATAGGCCGCATTTTTAGGGACAATCCGATACATCCGGATATCGCCGGTTTCGAGCATGTAATACACAAAAGTTGCCTCGTCCTTATAAACGAAACTTTTTATTTTTCCAATAAGGTTGCGTTGCAAATCCACTGAGGCTCTCTGAATTCTGGTTCCGTTTTCGATGGGTATATCAATCCAGGTATTCCAGCCGGCTTTAGTTTGCTGAATCGTTTTAATGTTAATTTTCAGCTCATTAGCTCGCTTTTTATACACCAAAACCGGGAAAATGCCTTTTTGCACAGCAGCAAGTTCGTACCTGCCAAGCATTTCAAGAATTGCATCAGGTTCATCGTTCAGTAAATAGCGTCCATCGATACTTTCGAGGGTACCGCCATGAATATCGCGTGTAATTTTACGAAGCTCCCAAAGGATAAAATCCGGTGCTTTCGTGCTTTCGAAATGTTGGGCATTCAACTGGTCAAGCTCGCTGGTGTATGCTGCGTAACTCTGTATCACCGGTCGGGGCTGCCAGTTTAATTTATTTGCAGCAATGTAGGAATAATCCCACGGATAAACATCAACGCTGGAATTACCAATCAAATTGAGAATTTCTTTATCCAGTTTATTGCGGGCAATTGCCTTTTCGGAAGATGCAGAACATGTATCAACAAAGAAATCATTATTCACTGCTTTCGAAACCAGGGTTTGTAAGCCGCTTATGTTGAATTTGAATGGTTCGAAATAATATGATTTCTGAAGTGTAAAATAAAACAGGACAATGATTAAAACGGAAAGCAAACTGTTCACTATCCTGAATTTGCCCGAAAGAATAATGTAAATAATTAAAATGAAAAGGATAAAAACGAACATCATGGACGTGTGCAGATAATCTTCGCGTGCCATGCCGTATTTCCAAATTGCGAAAAGCGCAGGACCTGCCAGAAGTGTAAGCAGCAGAAGTTTTACATTCCGAATATTAATAATGATCAATACCAGTCCGCAAAAAAGGGCGCCGCCGGTAATCCACCAGTTATTGAGCGGATACACGGCCACCGCCGCCGAGTTATCAGCAGCCAGGTAAATCATCCCTTTCAGGTAACCTGCCAGTCCGGATAAATCGCCATACATTCCAAACCAAACAACGGCCAATATAAAAGGTACTATCAGTAACAGCAGCAAACGGTACTTGCTTTCGAGGCCGGTAATTGCGCGGTAAACCATTATTCCGGCAAACGACAAAGTAATTATCAAACTCACAATTCCCACAAATGCCTTGATGTACAGGGCAACAGGGGTAAGAATGAGGGCAGGAAAAAGCCATGTAACATTACGGCGTTCGAAGAAATTGAGGTAGCAAAGGATAATTATCTGCACGAATGTTAACAAAAGATCGTTGAATGCGAGTAATATAAAAGATGAAACCAGCGCAAAAGCCAGATATCCCAAAGGTTTTCGTGTGGCAAGTTTCAAAAGGCAATAGGCCATAAAAATACGTGCAGCCAGGTGTATGGCAACCGCAATCCACAAATTCGAACCTACAGGCAACGGGTACATCAGAAATGCCAATGGTCCGTGGGGAAAAATAATTTCTTTTCCCAATCCAACATTTCCCCTGATCAGAAAATTGAAAACCCAGGCTAAAGGAGGATCGATACCGTTGGCAAAAACGGAAGCAGGAAAGGGAAACAACACGAATGCCGGAACCAGGGCAATAACGAAAAGCAGCAGATTATTGGTTTTTCCCGAAACAGGGTGGTACAGGATAGATCGTACAGACATGAGTTTTCTTTGGCGGCACTAAAGTAAGGAAGTTTTTGAATACAACGGGTTAGAAGTTCCAAGAGTCAAATTCCAAAGGCCAAATTCCAAAGCCCTTCTTACTCTTGAAACCAGAAACTTGAAACCAGAAACTCTTCAACCGAACGAAGTGAACTCGGCGCAGCTAAACAAGAAAAATGAATATCGAATATTGAATATCGAATGTTGAATATCGAATGTTGAATATCGAATGAAACTTCAAACCCTACAAACTCTTCAAATTTGAAACTTGAAACAAGAAACTAGAAACTATTCAACCGAGTGCACGAGTTCAGCAAAGCTAAACACTTCAAACCCTTCAAACTTTTTAAACCATTCAAACATGAAACTTGAAACAAGAAACCATTCAACTCTTCAAACCTCGTTTTTTTTCGCTGTACTTAAATTTATATTTGTAATAATAATATATTTGCATTCTAATCAACTGACTTCATTTTGCTTTAGCTTTTTTCTTGAAAGCAATCGGGTGTAAATGTGAATGTTGCTGCCTTATTATTAAAATGCAAGATTTTTTGATGATCAGCTGTAAAAGTTAATTATTTAATCGCTTAACTTTTCCCGAAATACATTCCCAAAACCGCTAATAACCAATCAAATAACAAATAATAAAAACCAATGAGAAAACTCGCTACACTTTTATTCAGTCTTCTGGTTGTAACTTTTGCTTTTGGCAAATCAGTTACCATGGAAAAAGCCAGCCAGGTGGCCAACAATTATTTT
>CAMDGL010000438.1 GCA_945897845.1 Chitinophaga pinensis
GATTACCTGTTTAATGGGCACACCTATAAAATGTCGGATTTTGTTGGCAGTGGCGGAGAATACAAAAAAATGGTGGTGGTTCCGGCCGATTATAATGAACCCTCGGTTAAGCAACGGAAAATTGAGCGGGTGAACATCGTTTTCGAGCGACGGGGTTCAATAGTTTCAGCACCCATCAAAATCCGTAACCTGAAAATCAAGCTCAATGAAGATAAAATCGTACCAGAACCAACTGATCCGGTGGTGATCAATCCGAAATCAAATTACCAGTTCAACTACAATAAGCAAGAAGCCATCGACAAGCTTGAAGTGAGGATTTCAGCCGAAAGTATGAACATCATCCGCCAGCTAAACAAAGACGGCAACGGCATGGTGTTAATTCCTCAATGGGGCAAAGCACAGGTTCCAGAAGGACATACCGGCGACGTAACCATTTGCCAGTCGCTTGGTACGCCGCACAACTTCGAACCCTTTAAAATTGAATATGTTTTCAATATTCCGAAGGCCTATTTCGACGAGGGAAAAATGCAAATCACACCATTTGTTCAAGCCGGCGAAAAAGGGTATTATGTTTGGAGTGGTGTGTCGAGAGATTTGTCGGGATTTGCGGCCAAAGCAGATCAGGATATTACCATAACCTTATCAACTGCCGATTTTCTGGTAAACAAACAAAAGAAGAAAAACCTCATCGAAACCATTGGCTTTAAGTTCGACCGGCATGGTTCAAGCATCACAAGGCCAATTATTATGAAGAGCATCACCGTATTTCTGGATAAAGATGCGGCCCGATAAATTGGGATATAAAAAACGGGAGATTGACGAAAGCGATCATTAAAACAAGACATTTAGGGAAGGCTGTCAATTCAGGGAAAATGATATCCGATAAAATTGACGGCAATAACAAAAAAGACAGTGTCCGGATACGAACCCTGTCTTTTTTATTAAAAGGTACACAAAAAATTACACCATCGGGTATTTCTTGAATATTTCTTCTGATTTGGCCAGAATATCAACATACTGGGCACGTTGATAAGAGAAAGGATCTTTAAGATTCTTTCTGGAAAGTTTTCCACGGAAATCGTTTAGGTTTTTGTAGCCTTTGTTGTCCATCCAGGCATGGATTCCTTCAAGCATTGTGGCAACATACGACAACTCTTTTTTGTAAACCGCCGAAACGATTTGCACAACATCGGCACCAGCCAGTAAAAGTCGAATTACATCTTCCGAAGTATAAATACCCCGGCTTGCACAAATACTTGCATCAATATTTCCGTGAAGCAAACCCGTATAACGCAAAGACAAATGATGATCGCGCACCTGACTCAATTCCCATGGAAAGTGAAAGTTTTCAGTTTCAATGTCAATTTCAGGTTGAAAAAAACGGTTAAACATTACAAAACCATCCACACCGGCTTCATCCAGTTTTTTGACAAAATTCAGGGTATTGGTGTAGAAAGGACTCAGCTTTACACTTACTGGTATTTTAACGGCCTTTTTTACACTTTTTACAATCTGGTACTGTTTGTCTTCGATGGAAGAAGCGCCAACTTCGAAATAACCAGGCGTTGCATAAAGATTCAGCTCAAGACCATCGACACCGGTTTCTTCAAGCAGTTTGGCATATTCGACCCAACTTGGTTCGTACATGGCATTTAAACTGGCAAAAACAGGAACCGAAGTATTTGCTTTTAATTTTTTGAGGTTGTAAAGGTGCTCTTTTGGACCTGCATGTTCGATGTCAGGAAAAAGATGCCCCATTTCTGAATTCCGGTTGGCATATTCGTTCATTTCTTCATCAAACTGAAGGCTTTCCAATTGGATCTGTTCTTCAAAAAGTGATTTGTAAACAATTGCAGCGATTCCGGCTTCTTCGAGTTCTTTAATTACTTCGGGTTTTGTAACAAGATTGCTGGCGCCCAAAATCAAAGGATTTTTTAATTTGACGCCCATGTAGGTAGTTGATAAATCTGCCATAATATTTGGTTTTAGTGTTGTCAATTTTACTACTTAAACTCAATGCCTGCCAATTTTGTTCAGTAAAATTGCAAAAAAAATAACCCCCGGATAAAATCACCGGAGGTTATTCGTGTTTGTTACAAAAAATTGATCAGTAATTGTTTAATCCTGAACCCATCTTTATACTTTCAGAATAAAATATTACAACAAACTAAAAGCAACAGTCAATCCTACCATAACGATAGAAACCATGCTCATTAGTTTAATAAGGATGTTTAGTGACGGGCCAGAAGTATCTTTAAACGGATCACCTACAGTATCACCGGTTACCGCTGCCTTGTGACAATCAGAACCTTTTCCGCCAAGATGACCTTCTTCAATGTATTTTTTTGCATTGTCCCATGCACCACCGGCATTTGCCATGAAAATAGCAAGGATAAATCCGGTTGAGATACCACCCAAAAGCAGTCCAATTACTCCGGAAACTCCAAAAACAAGACCTGTTGCAATCGGGATAAAAATGGCCAAAAATGAAGGAAGCATCATTTCATGTTGTGCACCCTTGGTCGAAATTTCAACGCAGCGGGCATAGTCAGGTTCAGCTTTTCCTTCAAGAATACCTTTGATTTCGCGGAACTGACGGCGTACTTCTTCGACCATACTTTGAGCAGCGCGACCAACAGCGTTCATGGTCAATCCGCAGAATAAAAATGCAGCCATTGAACCAAGAAATGCGCCCACCAAAACGCGTGGGTTCATAATGTCAAGGTGCAAATACTGCATCATCTGAGGAATAGTAGCCTGATGAACATCCACATTCATAGTCTGAAAAAATAATTCAGCCTTTTCAGGAATACGTGCAATGGCGATTTTCACTTCTTCAATATACGAAGCCATCAATGCCAAAGCAGTTAAAGCAGCCGAACCGATTGCAAATCCTTTTCCGGTGGCAGCAGTAGTATTTCCAAGGGTATCCAAAGCATCGGTACGTTTGCGTACTTCAGCGCCCAAACCGCTCATTTCAGCGTTTCCACCAGCATTGTCGGCAATCGGGCCATAAGCATCAGTAGCCAGGGTAATTCCAAGAGTTGATAACATACCCACGGCAGCAATGGCAATTCCGTAGAGACCAAAGCTGATGTTTGCAAAATCGAAACCGGAAGCAAAAAGGAAGGCAAGAATAATGGATGTGCCAACTATCAGCACTGGAATAGCAGTTGAAATCATACCGGTACCAATTCCGGAGATAATTACAGTTGCAGGTCCTGTTTTGGTTGATTCGGCAATGTTACGTGTTGGCGCATAGCCTGAAGATGTATAGTATTCAGTAATCTTACCAATACCAATACCGCCAGCCAAACCAGCCATCATTGCTCCCCAAACTCCAAGATAGTTAGGAATAGCAAGGTATTGCAGAATTAAAAAGGAAAAAATAGCAATTCCGACAGAACTGATATTAACACCACGTGAGAGTGCAGCCAGTAGTTGTTTTTGTGTTGCGCCTTCTTTGGCTTTTACCATGAAGATACCAAGGATGGAAAGGATAATTCCAACAGCAGCAATAACCATGGGCGCTATAACCGCATTTAACTGAATTTGTAAAGCTTCTTCCGTACTAACTACGATTCCGATTGTAGCAAGATTTGTAGCTACAAAGGCAGTTGCGCCAAGAGCGGCAGTGGAAAGAATAGATCCGCAGTACGATTCGTACAAGTCGGCGCCCATTCCCGCAACATC
>CAMDGL010000439.1 GCA_945897845.1 Chitinophaga pinensis
GTTCGCGTTTCGAAAGATTCATAAGGAGTGTATTTTACATCGCCGCTGTTAAAAAGCCTTCGCTGTGCTTCAACCTGAATGGTTTTATACTTACCTGATTGCTGGTTTTGTGCGTTTCCCGAAATATTCAGGAAAATAAAACAAAGGGCAGGGATTAAATAATGTTTCATGGATTAGTATGGTTTTGTATTAAGTTTCAGTTCTGCATTCTTTCCTGAAAATTGTCCGAATGATTCGGCAGCTTTCAAAATTAAACTTTCTTCCGTTTTGTTGTGTGGCCTGAAATGGTCAGGTTCAATCCAAACTGTATTTTTTATGATGGTTCGTTTCCAAAGTCCTGATATTTGACCGTTCACAACTATAACCGGTCTGAAAATACCATTGTTGGAAATGCCTTTTTTATGATGGTCGATAGTAATGGCAGCGCTCCGGTTTTTATAACTGATCAGGTATTCGTCGAAAGCAGGCAACAAATAAACAGAATCAGGCAGTGAGGCAGGTATCGAAACCGGATCGGCAAACCAATACGTTTCAAAGTCAATGGTTTCTGAAATCAATGTTGGTTTAATCATTTCCAGCGCGCTCCGGGCATCGGCAACAGGTAAGCCCGACCACCATACAAAATCTGATAAAGTTGCCGGTCCGTGGCTTGTAAAATACTTTTTTGCCAGCAGTACCAATGCTTCATCTTTAGTCAAAGTATTTTTAATAGGTACCCGTTCTGTAAGCAAAGTAAAAGTTTGCTTTTTACCCTGCATTGCGCCACTGCAAATAATTTGGTCTATCTCAGCTTCCATCAAAATATGCGGCATGCGTTGGTCGTCAGTATTTATTCCCGCCTGGTTGAGCTGTGTACTCAATTCTTCGCGGGTAAACGATTTACGGCCTTCCAGAGCTTTAATTAAAACCTCCTGACTCCGTTTAAAAATCGCTTCAGTAAGACCCAAATCCCGGTTTCTCGATTTTGTTGTTGATTTGATTTGCGGTGCCGTAAGTTCCAACATCCAGTAAATATCGTCAGCCGAAACAAAATGCCAGGTTGGGCGCATCAAGTGAGTGCGGATTATTTCTCCGTTATTAAAAGCCGATTCTATTTGTGCTTCAGTCAAATGCGGTAACCGCACACCAATCGCCCATTTCGCCTGATTAAAATCCTGCGCCTGCATTGCACCCATCCAGCCTGCAAGTTCTTTTGGTGTTCTAAGGTTGGTGGCGGCAATCTGCTGATTGTGAAGTCGAATGTTTGATATTTCAGATTGATTCATTTCTAGTTTTCCATTTCTTCAGAAATAATATGCTTGTACTTGTTGTAAAGGAATGAGATAATCAGGAGCAATATTCCCAATGAAATGAAAATGATCGTTTTGGGAATGGTATCGAGATGCGAAATGTCATACGCGAAAAGTTTAATCAGTGTGACCGCAAACAGGGCAATAGCGCCAAACCTTAAATGTTTCTTCTTTTTCCAAATTCCCAATGAGATCAGAATCAGTGAATAAACTCCCCAAAGAATGCTCAATCCGAGCTTGTATGAGGTGTCTGATCCTGAAAGATCCATCCAATTGATCAATTCGGCACTTGCAATCCACAGAATTGTTACATGAAGCAAAAGATCAAAATACATCCTGAAATTTAATTTAAGGAATGGCTGCCTGATGTAAATATTTGCAGTATAGATCATAAGAGAAATAAAGACAAATGACACATATCTGAAAGTGATATAAATAATCCCTCTGGGATACAATTGCGCCAGCGTTTCCTGCATGTATGCTTCACGCAAATTTCCAAGAATGTACAAATCGTTGATCAAAAATACCAGAATGGCAATTACGATGAGTAATAAATTGACATACCCAAATTCCTTCAACTTCAGTTTTAAGATATTGGCGTATGAAAGAATTGCAAGAAACACCAAGGTGTAGATGGTCATCCAGAGTGATTTGAATGATAGCAACTCCACATTTTTGACTACAGGATCAATTCCGGTAGCCGAATTTTCATACAATTGTTGAAAAAAGGATGCTATTTCGAGCCTGAAAGAAAAATAGATTACCGAAAGAAATATGGTTGGTAAAAGAAAATTGAGAAGTTGTCTGAATTCGACTCTGCCGGTCAATGCCGAAGTATGGTTTTTATTGCTGTTCAGGATATTGATGAATCCAAACGAAGCGATAAACAACAATGAATTTAAAAAGTTGAGGTTGAAAATTGGACTTGTCTGAATTAACTTTCCATCTGCACCGAACTGATGGTAACCTGTCCCCCAGTCATGCAAAAGACTAAATATTGCGATCATCATCAGCGGATAGGATAACTTCTCGTAAACAGGTTCGGCCTTGGTTCGGCCAATCCAGAACAACAAAGCAGCTTCGCCAACCCATAAAACAGTCACCCATTTTCCGTCAAACTGAACCGGTATTGCAATGGTAATGAATACGATGAACAATCCGGCAACGAAATAAAATAAATTCCGGTCTGTAAGTTTTTGTCTGTAAATTACAGCGCTGACTATCAGGTGAACCAGCGCATTGCCTGCCGTAAACGCACCTGAAAAATTAGTTCCAACCTCATGATTATTCAGAATATAATAGCCAATTCCAAAAAACACTCCTGAATTGGCAAGTAAAAGAAGGCGGTCTTCGGTGTCAAAGTTGGCTTTTCCACGAAGATTGTATGCCAGAAAGGTGAGATAAAAAATGCCAAAGAAAACTGCGGCAAATATTAGTCCCAAAGCGAAATGTTCGCTGTTTTGATAATTCAAATTCAGCCAGGTTAAATAGATGAGCCACGAAAGCATAAAAGACACATAATAGAGCGGTTTCCAATCTTTTCGGAACGAAATTATAAGAATTCCAACATTGATGATGGACACATAACTGAAAAGAATCGCTGCATTACCCGAATCTTTGCTCAACAAAAACGGCACAGCATAAGCTCCAACCAGGCCGATATGGGCAATTACCTGCTTGTTGTATTTCAATGCGGCATAAACAGTCGCCACCGTAAAAATTACCATCAGCAGAAACGATGGAACCTGTGGAATTAAATCATAAAAACTGAAGGCAAAATAGGTAATGAAATACATGATCGACATCGCCCCGCTTACCAAAACGGCACTGTAGTTTTCGTATTTTTGTTTCAGTTTCAATCCGGTTGCAAGAAGTCCAAAGCCCATCAAATAACCAAGCAGTATCCTTGTCAAAGGACTGATTAGCTGATGATCTATAGAATATTTTGCACCAATTGCAACACCGATTACCGTAATCACAATTCCAATTTTATTGATCAGATTCTCACCGATAAATTTCTCAAGATTCGATGCCTTTTTGGGTGCTTTTAACTTTGGTCGGGAATAAGCCGGGCGAGCCAATAAATTGTCAGTGTTTTGTCCTGAAGGAAAACTTTCAATATCTTCAACGTGAATTTGTTGCGGAGACCTTTGTTGCATTATTCTTGTAATTTCCTTTTCCTCGACTGCTGATGCTGTCGCTTTTGCATCTTCAGACTTTAGTAGAAGAATTTCTTTTCTCAATTCAGCAATTTCTTCTGAAAATAATTCCTGACGTTGAAAAACAGAATCCAGTTGTTCTAGCAGCTGTTTGATTTTGTCTTGATTTTCAGCCATGATTACAGGTGTTTTGAGTAAAAAAGTAAATTTAGAGTTTAAAGATGTTAATTTTTTTT
>CAMDGL010000440.1 GCA_945897845.1 Chitinophaga pinensis
CAATGATTATGAAAAAATACATATTTCTCTTGACGATAGCTGTCGGAATTCTTATTTCTGAAAAACAGGTGATGAGCCAAAATTCCGCTTATTTTCAAAATCCAGTTTTGGGTGGCGATTATCCCGATCCATCGGTCTTGCGAGTTGGCAAGGATTATTACATGACCCATTCTTCGTTCGAATATTATCCGGGATTACTCGTTTGGCATTCAACCGACCTGATTAACTGGGAGCGTATAGGATTTGCGCTTAACCAATATGTTGGTTCAGTGTGGGCTCCCGATCTGGTCAAATATGGCGACAAGTTTTACATTTATTTTCCGGCAGGGAAAAAGAACTGGGTGGTGTCGGCTCCGTCTCCGGAAGGTCCCTGGTCGGCTCCGGTCGATCTGAAATTACAGGGATTTATTGATCCCGGACATGTGGTTGATGTCGAAGGAAACCGCTATCTGTATTTATCCAATGGATACACAGTCAAATTAGCGAAAGACGGGCTTTCGGCCATTGGCGAACCGGTTTTTTCATACTCCGGATGGCAATTTCCGAAAGATTGGAGTACCGAATGTTTCTGTTTGGAATCGCCCAAATCAACTGTAAAGGATGGATATTTCTATCAAACGGTTGCTGAAGGTGGAACTGCAGGTCCGGCCACGGCTCACATGGTTGTGTCGGCCCGGTCGAAATCGCCTTTTGGCCCATGGGAAAATTCGCCGTATAACCCAATTGTTCACACCAATAACCGCAGTGAACTTTGGTGGTGCCAGGGACACGGAACGCTGGTTGACGACATAAACGGCAACTGGTGGATCATTTACCACAGTTACGAAAAAAACTTTCAGACTTTAGGCCGCCAAACGCTGATGTTGCCCATCGAATGGACCAAAGATCATTGGTTCAGGGTTCCTGATGGAGTCAGCAGCAGTGACAAAATCAACAAACCTCCCGGTGAATCGACTGTGGCGGCAGATAATCTTTCCGATGATTTTTCAGGAGACGAACTTGGGCTTCAATGGCAGTTCTTTAAACAATATTTACCAGATCGATTTGAATTGAAGAATGGCGAACTGATTCTCCGTGCTGATGGAAATTCGTTTACCAACAGCTCTCCGGTACTTGTAAATTCGGCTGACCGCAAATACGAAGTTCAGGTTGAATACACAATCGATGCAGTTGCTACAGCAGGGTTGTGTCTGTTTTATAATGAGCAGGCAAACATGCGGATTTCAGTCGATGCCGAAAAGTTTACCGTTTTTAATCAACAGAATGCCAAATTCAGGGAGAAAAATATTTTGGGCAACCATGGTTATTTGCGGATACTGAACGATGAAAATGAAATCAGTTTTTATTTCAGCGCTGATGGAAAAGACTGGAAAAGATTGGAGCGCAGCATTGACGCCACCGGTTTTAACCACAATGTTTTTGGCGGATTTATGAGCCTTCGTGCCGGTTTGTATGTATTTGGTGAGGGAAAGGTGAAGTTTGATAACTTTGTGTATCGTAAACTTTGACAATAACAAAAAAGGATAAAAATGAAAAGCATCTATTTGGTTGTAATTGGAATTTTGGGATTTACCCTGCAAAATTGTTCTGCGGAAAAGAAACCTGATCTTTTCCCGGACGGAACTCAAATTCCTGTTTGGTTTTCGGAAATGACAAAAATTAAATTGGAAGACCTCGGCACACCGTTTAACATTGCAGACTTAGGTGCAATTGACGATAGTACAGTACTACAAACCACCATCATTCAAAAGGCAATAGATGATGCTCACAGTCAGGGTGGTGGAGTTGTTGTTATACCCAAAGGAACCTTCCTGAGCGGGGCTTTATTCTTCAAACCAAAAACCCATTTGTATGTATCTGAAGACGCTGTTTTAAAAGGTTCAGACAATATTGCCGACTACCCTTTTATTCCTTCAAGAATGGAGGGGCAGAGCATCGATTATTTCGCAGCGCTCGTAAATGCTTATGGTGTAGATGGTTTTACTATTTCAGGAAAAGGGACAATTGACGGAAACGGGTTAAAATACTGGGAAGCTTTCTGGCAAAGGCGAAAAGAAAACCCTAAATGCACCAATCTTGAAGTGTCCAGACCGCGTTTGGTGTTTATCTGGAATTGTGACAATGTACAGGTTCAGGATGTTTCGCTCCACAATTCTGGTTTTTGGAGCAGCCATTATTATCAATGCAACAATGTTAAGATTCTTGATCTGCATATTTTTTCGCCACACGAACCGGTAAAAGCGCCAAGTACCGATGCCATCGATATTGATGTGTGTTCAAATGTACTGATCAAAGGATGTTACATGGCTGTAAACGATGATGCCATTGCCTTAAAAGGCGGAAAAGGTCCATGGGCAGATAAAGATTCTTCGAATGGTGAAAATACCAATATCATTATCGAAGATTGCGAATTTGGATTCTGTCATGCAGCGCTAACCTGCGGCAGCGAAGCCATTCACAACAAAAACATTGTGATGCGAAATTGCCACGTGAATGATGCCAAAAGGCTTTTGTGGTTGAAAATGAGACCTGATACACCTCAGAAATATGAATACATTACGGTTGAAAACATCAAAGGTCAGGCATACAGCATGATTTATATAAAGCCATGGACACAGTTTTTCGACTTAAAAGGAAGAACAGAGGTTCCATTGTCCTATTCTGAAAACATCACTTTAAGAAACATCGAACTTGACTGCGAAGTATTTTTTGATATGGCCATTACTGAACATGACCGGCTATCTGATTTTACTTTCGACAATCTGAAAATCACAGCAAAAAATGCTGATTACGACAAAGGTTTGATAAAAGGATTGACCTTTTCAAACGTGAAGGTGAATGGCAAATTAATTGAATAAACCATGAAAATACTATTAATAAACATTTTAAGTGTTTTTACACTGGCAACATTTGCGCAATTTGCGCCCGTTAAAACCGGTGCCTATCATTGGTCCGATCGCCCTGTAAAAGTAAATGGTGACAGGGAATCGGGTGTTTTTCTTGAAGGAACAGCTCCGAATCTGGATTATTTAAGAATTCATGCAACAACACAATACAAGGGAGCAAAACCAAGTCCTGCCCACATCAATAAAGAACGGGAAGAATTGGTTATTGTGAAAGAGGGCAAGATGAAAGCCACTGTTGATGGCAAGACTAAAATTCTTGGTGCTGGCAGTGTAGTTTTGATCATGCCGGGACAGATGCAGTCTTTCGAGAATGTTGGAGATGGCCCGCTTACCTACTATGCCATGCAATACAAATCGACAAAACCGGTGAATCCTGAACGTGGTATTGCTGCCGGCGGATCGATAATGCTAAATGCAGACTCCCTAACCTTTAAACCAAGCGAACGTGGCGGAGGCCGGGCTTATTTCGACAGGCCAACTTCCATGTGTGAGCGATTGGAAATGCATGTGACACAATTGAACAAAAAGGGACCAAGTCATTCTCCGCATTCCCATTTCGAAACCGAAATAATTTTGGTTATATCGGGCGAAACCGAAATGACAATTGACGGGAAGGAATTTAAAGCCGGGGCAGGTGATTTTTATTTTATTAATTCTGAATTATTTCACGGTGTGCGCAATGCAAACGATGAACCGTGCACCTATTTTGCTTTTAAGTGGAAATAAAAACATTACACAAATGAAGATCCTTTCTGCAATTTTAATGATCA
>CAMDGL010000441.1 GCA_945897845.1 Chitinophaga pinensis
AACCGGGATTCCGTTGGTCAGTGCAGTTGCGCAAACACGACGCCATCCGGCCTGTGCTTTTTCAACGATTTCTTTGAAGTGTGGATCAAGCAGCAAGTTCGACAATTCCGGGTTTTTGTCAAATGCAATTTTGATATCTCCGAGGAACCGTGAGCGGATGATGCAACCACCACGCCACATCAAAGCAATGCCGCCGTAATTCAGGTTCCAGCCGTATTCTTTTGCAGCTTCCATCATCAGGTTGTAACCTTGTGCATACGAAATAATTTTGGCTCCGAACAATGCGTCTTTCAGGTCTGAAATCATCTGAGCTTTGTCGATGGTTTTATCCACAGCCGGTCCGCTGATTACTTTGGAAGCTTCCACACGCATGTCTTTTTGAGCTGACAGGCAACGTGCAAATACCGATTCACCGATCAAAGTCAATGGAATTCCAAGGTCGAGAGCTGAAACAGCCGTCCATTTTCCGGTACCTTTTTGTCCGGCAGTGTCGAGAATTTTTTCAACCATCGGTTCGCCATCTTCATCTTTGAAACCAAGAATGTCGCGGGTAATTTCGATCAGGTACGAATCCAGATCGCCTTCGTTGTATTTTTTGAAAACATCGTGCATTTCGTCAGCGCTCAGTCCCAGCATTTCTTTCATCAACTGATAGGCTTCGCAGATAATTTGCATATCGCCATATTCAATTCCGTTGTGAACCATTTTTACGAAGTGACCTGCGCCACCTTCGCCAACCCAGTCGCAGCATGGGGTACCGTCTTCCACTTTGGCTGAAATAGCCTGGAAAATATCTTTTACAGCAGGCCATGCAGCAGGTGATCCGCCGGGCATGATTGATGGTCCTAACAAAGCGCCTTCTTCGCCGCCGGAAACGCCGGTTCCAATGTAAAGTAAACCTTTGCTTTCAACATATTTGGCACGGCGAATGGTGTCGGGAAAATGCGAGTTTCCGCCGTCGATGATGATATCGCCTTCTTCAAGATGAGGAATAATCAGTTCGATGAAATCATCCACCGGTTTTCCGGCTTTCACCAACATCATCACTTTGCGGGGTTTCTCCAGCGAAGCGCACAATTCTTCAATCGAATGTGCTCCGATGAAATTTTTTCCGGCGCCACGACCAGCCATAAACTCGTCAACACGGGCAACTGTGCGGTTAAAAACGCCAACGGTAAAGCCTTTGCTCTCCATGTTCAATACCAGGTTTTCGCCCATTACGGCCAAACCGATTAATCCAATGTCTGCTAATTTTTTCATTTTTATTGTTTTGAGTGTTTATTATTTTAGTTTACTTTCAATATTCAACCCTTCCAGGGTTGTTGTACATTTTGTTCCTTCATGCCGTCCCGATACATCGGGACGGTTATTAAAATTAAATCCTTTCAGGATTTTCAAGCTGAATAAGTCCGAAGGACTTTAATATTAATGACCTCCGATGAAATCGGAGGTAAAGTGCGACAATCTGATTGTGGAACCCTGAAAGGGTTCAATAATTTCAGCCAATTTGAAATCCCATATTTTCCAATACTTCCATTGTTTTTTCTTCAATATTTTTTGCCTGAATAGTAAACGCCGGAAATTCTCTACGGACAGGGTAATCACCGCGCAACTGTTCAAATTGTGCAGGGTCTTTTCTGAAATCTCTGTCGTCATTCCGAATATCGTAGGTGTGTAAAATCGCTTTGGAAATGATTTCCTGTTCTCTCAATCCGGCTCCATCCAGTTCAAAAACCGGAATTGCCGGAAGTTCTACTCCTGAAGGTTGCCAGTTATCCAGTCCAAGTCCGAAGAATTGGCTGATAGCCTGAACGCTCATTTGCGTACCCGTGGCTTTTCCATCTTTTGAATAACCGGCAATGTGCGGTGTTGCAATTTCGGTGATCGCCAGCAATTCCAGATCAAGGTCCGGTTCGTTTTCCCAGCAGTCACAAACAAATCCTGAAATCAGGCCTTTTTTCAAGGCGGTTTTTACAGCATTGGTTTCTACCACTTCGCCGCGGCAAGAGTTGATCAAAATCGGCTTGCGTGTCAGGCCGGAGAAGAATTCTCCGGATCCCAAATGAAACGTGGCATCTTCGCCTTTCATATTCAGCGGAACATGCAGGGTGATAATGTCGGCTTCGTCCATAATCTTTTTCAGGCTGACAAAAGCCGCAGAACCTTCAGCACGTTCGCGAGGCGGGTCATTCAGTAAAACTTTCATGCCCAATAAATCGCAAACACGCGCGACTTTACTTCCCACATTTCCAACACCTACCACTCCGATGCAAAGATCTTTCAGGTTCAGTTTTCTTGTTTCCGCCAAAACTATCAACGTCGAAGCGATGTATTGTTCCACCGATTTACTGTTGCAGCCGGGTGCGTTCGTCCATTTGATTCCGGCGGCTTCGCAATAATCGGTATCAATGTGGTCGTAGCCAATGGTTGCTGTCGCGATGAACTTGACCGATGAACCTTCCAGCAGTTTCTCGTTGCAGATGGTTCGGGTTCGGGTAACAATCGCATCGGCATCCTTCGCTATTTCCGGAGTTGTTTTTGATCCGGGCAGATAGACTACCTCGGCCACACCTTCGAAAGCGCCACGGATATAGGGGATTTTATCGTCAATAATAATCTTCATAATTCTTAGATATTTCGGCAACTGCCTTTAATCCGTTTATTGTCGTTGGTTTTGGTCGCATAATAATTTTTCACCATTTCGTCGAGTACGGCACTTGTTCGGGCGGCAGTCTTTCCGGTACTTACACATTCTTCAACTCCACGCAATTCATTCACTACCTGTTCAATCAGATAGTGTTGAATGTTTTCAGGATTTTGAGAACTGAAACTGACCGTTCCTTCAGGAGTGGTGAGTTTTACATCGCCATGCTGAAAGCTGGAGAAGGAAAGTTTTCCCTTGGTTCCCGAAATTTCCATGATGTCTTCTTCGCTTCCTTTTGAAACAACAAAACACCAGCTTCCGGTTCCAATTACACCGTTTCCAAACAGAAATGTTCCGGTAACTGTATCTTCTGCCTTGTAATAACCGGCCTGATTAACAGCCATTCCATAAACCTGCACCACCGGACCAAACAAAAAATCGAGGTAATCCAACAGGTGAGAGGCCAGATCGAAAAAGTACCCGCCTCCGGCAATTTCCGGATCAATATGCCAGGATTGCATCTCAGGAAACTGGTCCTTTTCTCCGGAAGATTTGTGTAACCGAATATTTACAGTCAACGGTTTTCCAATGATTCCATTATCAACCAGCTCTTTTACTTTTAGAAACGCAGGAAGTGTCCTTCGATAATAAGCGACAAACAAAGGCATTCCGGTTTCTTCCGACACACGGAGCATTTCCTTGCATTCCTGATAATTTCGGGCCATTGGTTTTTCAACGTAAACGGATTTCCCAGCTTTCATGGCAGCAATGGCATACGATGCATGGGTGTCGGGTGGGGTAGCAATGTAAACTGCATTTACCTCCGGATCGTTGATTAACTGATCAGCGTCCGAATACCATTTCGGAACGCCATGCCGCTCTGCATAATCCTGAGCCAAAGTAGCATTACGGCGCATCACTGCCACCAACCTGGAATGCTCCACTTTGTTAAAAGCCGGACCACTCTTCAGTTCGGTCACATTTCCGCAGCCAATAATTCCCCAGTTAATGGAACCAAAGCCTCCCC
>CAMDGL010000442.1 GCA_945897845.1 Chitinophaga pinensis
GTATCGGAACTTGCGAAATGAGATTCAGTTTCGTCGAACGGATAAAACACAATTTCCTGAACGATCTGGTTTTTGCTGATCGGTTCGCTGTAACCTTCCAGTTCGCAATAGCGGAAAGGGGTAACTTCGCCGATGTATTGGGGCATTAAAACAGCTTGCGGGCCGGTATTACGTTTGTCCGGAGGAATGGCAATCGTGTAGGTATTCCAGCCACGTTTCAACACAAGTTGGTGTGCCGAATAACGGATTGTTCCGCCCGGCGTGCGATTGATCTGTCCGTCTTTCTGAGCCTCTCCCAAATGAATTGTGACCGTATCCGATTCGGTTTTGCCCAATAAAGTCAGGCGAATGGTGCCGAATGCGGCTTTGCCAAAATCGATGAACTGATGCGAATCAGACAAGGCTTTTATGGTGACCGGATAAACATCCTGTTTTTGCAGGGGATAGCGCGAAGTAGCATAATCCGACAAAACCGGTGCGGTTTTAAATTGGGCGATTGGAGAAAATGCAGACTGGACACCTTGGTTGTCCCATGTTTTTACTTTCCAGAAATAAACAGAATTGGGCTGAAGTTCTTTCCCAGCATAAATTACATTGACAGATTGGTCGCTTTCCATTTTTCCGGAATCCCAGCAATCGCCTGTGTTTTTCTGAATGTTTTCAAGACTTGAAGCAACCAGAATCTGGTATGCCAGCTGCATCGTATTGTCTTGATCTGAGTTGACAATCCATCCGAAGAATGGTTGTTTGCGGCCAATTTCGGCAAACTGAAAGTTTTCTTTTCGGTTGAATGCCTGATAGAGTGGTGTGTTTACCGGATAACCATTGCGGAAAACCTGTCCGGCATGAGAAAGGAAATCAACGGTTAATCCTGAAGGCTGGTTTCTTTCAGGAATTGCAGATTGCGCATTAAAACACATTCCGGCGAAAAGAAAAATCAGGAAAAACGGAAGATGAATTCGCTGGTAAAATTTTAGTAGTTGGTTCATTATACATTGTTTAATTTGGTTTGGATTCTTGCAACATACCGGTCTAATGGATAATTGACCGGCAAACGCTAAAATTACAATTTTGGACTGACAAATACTCGGTTTGATCCAAGCTCCGCTAAAACAGAGCTTGTTTTTTCATGCTATCGGGTTGTTTCAAATGAAGTATTTCCTGATCCGACTCCTTCTACAACTGCAAAATTCCCTTCTGTGTGGTATTTCACTGCTTTCCCGTTCATCGTTATTTTTTGCGATTTCGACCAGAAAGGCAGATACACATCGGCGGTGGTATTGGCCGGAATGGTCAGGTTCATGGAGAACGATTGCTGTGGCTTATTTTTGAATGACATTTGCACATCGCCGCGGATGGTCGGTAATTTGACTTCGGCATGGCTCAGTGACCCCGGTCGTGGTTTTATAACCATTTTCCCAAAACCAGCCTCGGCGGGTTCAATTCCCATAATTTTCCGGGGGATGATATGCACCGGGGATGCGCTCCAGGCGTGGCTCCAGCCGTTATTCGACTTGTATTTGTTGTCCCATGCCTCAGTAGTCATTGTGGCCCCAAGCCTGATCATATTCATCCAGCTTCGGTCAGAATCAGCGGTAAGGAGGCTAAGGGCATAATCGGTCTGGTCGTAATTTAAAAGCGCTTCGAGCAGGTAATTGGCACCGTAAACGCCACAGGCCATTCCTTTCGATTTTATGTAGTCGATAACTGATGCCTGGTTTTTTTCAGGAACCAGACCGAAACAGAGCGGGTACATGTTTGCATGTAACGATGCGTGAGCGGACCCAATCCCGTCCATATAAAAGCCACGTTCCTCGTCAAAAAAATGACGGTTGAAGGCAGTTTTGACAGCCGCTGCTTTTTTACTGAAAAACGCTGCATCCGACTGCTTGCCAATTGCCTTCGACATCTCCGACATGTACACCAGCGACTGGTAATAAAACGCGTTTACAACAGTATTGAAATCCAAAAAATCGTAATTATCGGTTTCCCCTCCGGCCCCTATACCCATTCCTCCGTGCGGCCAATCGACAATATCGCGCAATGCTTTGCCGTTAAAATGGATGGATTCCAGAAAGTCTGTTGTTTGCAGGCCGGTTCGGGTGCTGATCAATCCGTTTTCGGTTTCGAGTGCAATCAGCGTTTTGGCTTTAAGGTCATCAAAATAGGTGCTGATCACTTCAGTGTTTCCGGTGTGCCAATAATCGGCCCAGGCCATAAAAATACTATGCGATATCCACTCTGTTGGCCAGGTAGCGTGATAGATCAGGTTTTCGAGACTGTAGCGGGCAATGGCAAATTCACGGTCGATGGCATAATGCCCCATTTGTTGAATATAGCAATCGGCTTCGTACATCATTCGCTCACGTTCGCTGTTGGCATAATCGCCATTGTAGGTGTTGGCGATGATAGAGTGTTTGCACAAATTGTAAATTGAATTCAACCGTTCATCGGAACAGGAGAAACCGGAAGCCTGATCGTTAAAGAGGTAATAAAGCGCTTTCTGGGTTATCTCGTTTACCTGAATATTTTCGCCGTCGCTTATCAGTTCGCAAAACCTGAATGGAGCGACTTCCGGCATTTCCAGTGGCATCACCTGGCTGTGCGGATATCTGGCGACAAAACGAGGAATCTCCAGCGAATACAGGTGAGTGCCTGATTTTATCGTTAACGGGTAAGTCCTGAAAATTACCCCTCCGCCAGGTTTCTGGTCGATGGAATCACCAACCGCTTTTTCTCCGATATGTATCTTAATGGTCTTTTCTCCTTCTTCATTTTTGGGATTCCAGGTCAGGTTAAGCGCTAAGGTTGCGAAGGTCGATTTTCCAAAATCAAAAAATTGGACACCATTGTTTTTTACCGTTTGTTTTACAGGTTTTACCGGATGATAGATCACCGGGTGACGGTTCTCGAACGACCAGAATTTTACGCCGTTATCATCCGTTATTTGAATCCATTTGCTTTCTCCGGGCCATTTTCGGGCTGCATTCAGATCGGAAGTGTTGAACTTTTGGACGCCGCTCCACGCCGATTCTCCTCCCAGTTTGTTCGTGGTTTTTACCTTCCAGTAATAGGAGGAGTTGGAAGAAAGGGGTTTGCCTTCATAATTGATATTTGTCGACTGGCTGGATAAGACGTTTCCTGAATTCCACAGGTCAGGCGTTTCATTTTTCAATAAGTCAATTGATGATGCGACCATGATTTGGTAGGTTGTCTGAAAGTCGCCGGGCTGATCCGAAACCACGATCCAGCTAAAATCCGGCGTAAGATTGGTGATCAGCGATAATTCAGGGTGCGAGAGTAATCCGCAAAGCAAGCCTGATGGTGCAAAGTTAGGGGATATGGATGCCGATAAATGAGGCCCTTTTTCGGGAGTGGCACTTTGCGCATGAAAATAAAATCCGGAGAGAAGAAAAATCAGAAGAAACCGAAAATTGGTTCTTTGAAACATGTTTGGCAGTTGGTTCATAATGAGTTGGTTTAAATGTTCGGCGCCAGAAGATTGGTGTGAATGCCGGCAATGCACGATATTTTGATGGTACTTTTCGACAATCGATACCTCCTTCTGAAAAAAACAGGGACAGTCTTATCGAAAGATGTCCCTGTTTATTGGTTCAAGAGAAAAAAATTATTTAGCAGCCCAACCCGGATTCTGATCCAGTTTCACATC
>CAMDGL010000443.1 GCA_945897845.1 Chitinophaga pinensis
TACTTTCACCACATCGAAATCATGAGCGACAAACACGAGAATAATTACAAAAAGCTCCTTGCTCATCTTGATATTCAACCCAATGAATTCCTGATGGTTGGCAATTCAATAAAATCAGATATTTTGCCTGTAATTAACATCGGGGCAAAAGCAATTTATGTACCGTTTGAAGTTACCTGGCAACACGAAACCCATCACGAATCATCAGAAAATCATGACTTTATTACGGTTTGGTCGATTGCTGAAATATTAAAACTTGTTTAAAAACCACTGTTCCATGAAGTATATTATCTTATTATTCACAGGCCTGATAATAATTTCCTACGGATTTGCCCAAAAACAAAAAGTTTGGCTCGATGCCGATACCGGCAACGAAATGGACGATTTGTATGCCATTGTTCGTTTGGTGAAAGATCCTGCAATTGAGTTGATTGGACTGAGTTCAGCCCATTTTAACAATCCGGATTTGCTGGTTTTCGAAAAGTGGAATGCTTACGAATCGAAAGGCTTGAATACCGTCGCCGAAAGTCAGCGATTAAACGAACAAATCCTGAAAGCTTTAGGAAGATTGGATATTCCCCACCCCATTGGTGCCGACCGCCAGATTGGTCGCGCATGGGGACAGCAAGATCCGCGGGATTCGAAAGCTGCACAAGCAATTATTGCTGCCA
The DNA here is from genome assembly GCA_945897845.1 of Chitinophaga pinensis. Classification (GTDB taxonomy): domain Bacteria; phylum Bacteroidota; class Bacteroidia; order Bacteroidales; family Prolixibacteraceae; genus Aquipluma. Next base: position 672 of record CAMDGL010000443.1, read on the forward strand.
TAAAAGCCCTTCCTGAAGGAGAAAAACTCGACATTCTGACCATCGGTGCCATGACCAACCTCGCTTCAGCATTGATTCTTGCTCCTGAAATCAAATCAAGAATCCGCTGTTTTGCTTTGGGCGCGCAATACGATCCGAAGACCAAAATCTGGAACAAAAACGAATTCAACATTCGTAACGACCTGAATGCCTTTGATTACCTGCTCAACCTCGAAGGACTCGACTTGACGATGATGTGCCTTCAGGCAGCTTTGACATTGCAATTTCAACGGGAAGATACCAACTCCAAACTGGATGAAACGAATGAAGCAGAGAAAATTCTGGAAGATCGCTGGCGTGAGCAAAATCCGCAGGACAAAACCCGCGTGATGTGGGATTTGGCGCTGGCGGAAGCTTATTTGAAACCCGATCTGACTAAAATCGAAACAGTTACAACTCCGCCTGAAAATAAGCAACGAACGATTAAAGCCTACGTCAAAATCGACGAAAAAGCTTTGGCTGATGATTTCTGGAGATTACTGAAGAAAGAGTTTTAAGTATGATTTTAATTTTGTGTATTTATTGGAAAAGTTTTAAGTGTACTTAAAACTTTTCTATACATTTGACAAAGTTTTAAGTATAACACAAAATGAAGATTCCATCAAAAGTATTAGAAAGGAATAGTTACGTTTCACGAATCATTCCTTTCATGCGAAAACCTATTATTAAGGTACTTACCGGGCAAAGGCGGGTTGGCAAAAGTTATCTTCTCTTTCAGTTGATTGAGCAAATTTTGGGTGAAGAGCCGGATGCCAATGTCATCTATATCAACAAAGAAGATCTGGAATTTGACTTTATTCAGGATGCAAAAGGACTCAATGATTATATCGTTTCGAAGCTGCTGCCTGAAGTTGTGAATTATATCTTTATTGATGAGATTCAGTATATTACTGACTTTGAGAAAGCGCTGAGGTCACTTTTGTTAGACGAGCATAATGACATTTATATTACCGGAAGCAATGCCCGAATGTTGTCGGGTGAGTTGGCTACAACTCTTAGCGGAAGATACATTGAATTCAATATATACAGTCTTTCTTATCCTGAGTTTTTAAGGTTTCACCAAATTGAAAACTCTGACAATAGCCTTTCCCTTTATTCCCGATTCGGTGGTCTTCCCTATTTAATTAATCTGCCACTTGAGATTGAGGTGGTGTCAGAATACCTGAAGAACATCTATTCAACTATTTTATTTAGAGATATTATAAGCCGGTATAATCTGAGAAATACAAATATTCTGGAAAAGCTGGTTCAATTTCTTGCCGACAATACAGGGAGTCTTTTTTCAGCTAAGCGTATCAGCGACTTTTTGAAATCTCAAAATACAAATATATCATCCAACCAGATTCAAATTTATGTAAGTTATTTGACCAATGCATTTCTGGTACATAAAGTCGAACGCTACGATATGATTGGAAAGCGTATTTTCTCTATAGGCGAGAAGTATTATTTCGAAAATTTAGGGCTCCGAAATATCATTGTTGGTTATAAACCACAGGATGCCGGAAAAATTCTTGAAAACTTGGTTTATAACCACTTGTTATACATGGGTTTTAGTATAAAAATTGGAGCAATGGGTTCAAATGAGATCGATTTTATCTGCGAAAAAAGGGCGGAAAAAATTTATATTCAGGTAGCGCTCCAACTTATTGAAGAAACAACGATTCAACGAGAATTTGGAAATCTCTTGAAAATTCCTGACAATTATCCAAAAATGATAATTACCAGTGATCGTTTCTACGGAAACAGTTACGAAGGGATCAAACACATATACATCGGTGATTTTCTGATATTAAGTGATATTTGAATTCAATTCCTCAAACAACCATGAAACGAACATATTGTTTTTCAACACTCAAGAGCATGAACATGATTTCTCGCAACATGAAATTACATACGACCGTTAAAAAACAAATTATCTCCGTATGAAAAACCTGATCAACCTACCATTGGCTTTTTTATTAATTCTCCTGGCTGGCTGCCAGGCCAAATCGCTAAAGAATCAAGATGTAATTAGCCTTCATCCTGAAAATCCGAATTATTTCCTGTACGATGACAAACCAACCATTCTGGTAACTTCGGGCGAACATTACGGGGCAGTGATGAATGCCGATTTTGACTACGAAAAGTACCTGCTGACACTCAAAAAAGAAGGACTCAATTACACCCGGATTTTTTGCGGCCCGTATTCCGAAATAGGTGATAACCTGTTTGGAATCATAAACAATACAATGAATCCGAAGCCTGAAAGTTGGGTAACGCCTTGGATAAAAGATTCGTCGTCCGGGAAATACGATCTAAATCGGTGGAACGAAGTTTTTTTCAGTCGCCTGAAAGGGTTTGTTTCGGCAGCTTCCAAAAACGGGATTGTGGTGGAGGTCACCCTTTTTACTTCTTATTATACCAATCACCAGTGGAAAACCAGTCCGTTTAACCCAAAGAATAACATCCAGCAATTCGATTCCATTTCATTCAAACAGGTCAATACCATCAATAACAGTCAGTTGATGATTATTCAGGAAAAATATGTACAGAAAGTCGTTCAGGAATTAAACCCTTTCGGAAACATCTTTTTCGAGATACAAAACGAGCCCTGGTCCGACAATCCAAATTTGGTTGAGAAAATTGCCGAAACAGATACTATAACCCATCCTTTTGCCTGGCAAAAATTGGTTGAAACTGCCAAAAGTAAGTCGCTGGAATGGCAAAAACGAATTGCCCAGATCATTGCGGAAGAAGAAAGCAAACTTTCCAACAAACATTTGATTGCCCAGAATATCAGCAATTTCAGGGGCAAGATTGAAAATCCGGATCCGAATATTTCAATTTTCAATTTTCATTACGCCTACCCCGAAGCGGCTTCTGAAAACCTCGGGCTGAAAAAAGCAATCGGGCTCGATGAAACCGGTTTTATGCCAAAGGTCGATTTTCACTACCGATCCCAAGCCTGGAAATTTAT
>CAMDGL010000444.1 GCA_945897845.1 Chitinophaga pinensis
CCGGGCAAACCGCGTCTGTTAGGTGCAACAACGATGTATCCGTTGGCAACCATCTGCTGAAAATTCCATCGGTACGACCAAAACTGGCTGACGGTAGTTTGCGGACCGCCTTCACAAAACAGAATTGTTGGATATTTTTTATTCGGATCGAAATGTGGCGGATATATCACCCAGGTCAGCATTTGCTTGTTGTCGGTAGTTTTTATCCAGCGCTCTTCCACTTTCCCCAGTTCCAATTGATCTAAAATCGGTTTGTTCTGGTACGAAAGTTCCGTTTCAGCGCCGGTTTGCGCATCAATGGCATAAATTTCATCTGGTTGGCTCATCGAATGTTTCATGCCAATCAGCTTGTCATTTGCCTGGGCGACAAACGCATAATCCTGAACACCTTTGGTGATCTGTTTGATGTTTTTATCCTCAACATCCAACCTGTAAATCTGGGTTAGAGCATGCCAGCAACTAACAAAATAGATTGATTTACTATCGGCACTCCAGGTAAGGCCATTTGAATCCTGATCAAAATTCACGGATTGATCAGTTTTTTCGCCGGTCTCCAGATTCAGAAGAAACAATCGGCATTTATCTGATTCATATCCATCTCTTTCCTGACTTTCCCAGGCAAGCCATTTTCCATCGGGTGAGAAAACCGGGTTTTTATCGTAACCCATCATTCCCGAGGTTTTATTTTCGGTCTGCTTTGTTTCCAGATAATAGAAATAAATATCTGAATTGGTTGAAAGCGCATATTCTTTGCCTGTTTTTTTGCGGCAAGTGTACGCAATTGTTTTTCCATCGGGGCTCCATGCAAGTTGTTCAACGCCTCCAAAAGGTTTCATCGGACTTTCGTAAGGTTCGCCGTCGAGCAAGTCCACTGCATTTTCAATCTTTCCGTTCTGGTAGTCGGCAACAAATGGATGAGGGACTGTTTGTGGCCATTCATCCCAATGTTTGTACATCAGGTCGGTTTCCAAATGGGCATTGGCTTTCGGTAAATCAGGAAATAAATCCTGAATATCCTGCTTCGTTTTCACATCGGCAGTATATAAAATCTTTGTTCCATCAGGCGAATATTTAAATCCGGAAATTCCACCTTTTACTTCGGTAACCTGAACAGATTCAGTGCCATCGGTATTCATTTCCCATAGCTGCATATCTCCTGATTTTGCCCACAAAAAGCCAATTTTCTTTCCGTCGGGACGCCAAACTGCGGAAGATTCCTTTTCTGGAGTGGAAGTAATTTTAACAGGTTCACCACCCGAAACCGGAACTTTGTATAAATCGCGGTAGGACTTATTTTCTTCAATGTTGAAATTTGTAACCGAATATAAAACGGTTGTTCCATCAGGCGAAACAACAGGTTCACCAATACGGCCAAAACTCCACAATACTTCAGGAGTCATAATATCCGAAGTAAGTTTAGGAACTTCGGGTTGATAATTTGCTGTCATTTCTTTCGACGTTTTCGGGTTTGAACAGGAGAACAAAATGGCTCCGATGGCAATTAAATAAAAGGATTTCATCGTGTTAGTTGATTTTGGTTCTTGTGATTCTATAAACGGTGGTGAAAGTATAAATTGTGGTGTAATAAAAAAATGAAAAGCACCTGCTTTTCAAAAAAACAGATGCTTTCACAAAAAAAACGAATTGATTGATTCAATTTTAGTACTTGTATTCTCCGGTATATTCAAAATCTTTGCCATCAAAATCCTTGGCAATCACTTTAAATTGAGTACTGGTTTTTCCCTGAATTTTCAATGAGTTCAGATCAAACGTCACCACCGCCGACATTGGGATATTATCCGGATCATCGTTGTCATTGTGCCTCAACTCAAGAATAACCGGCTCCGTGGTAATTGCACCGGGCTGTTTTACGAGATTAATGAAATGAATTTTACTGCCTCCAAGGTAGCGCAATTCGAAGTTTAACAGGTTGTTTTTGATCCATTTGTCTTTTACATGAATCGGGTCGTTCCCGATGCTGTCTTCAATTGCGGGAGTGATGTCAAGAATTCCTTTGTAAAGAATTTTCCGTAATGAATTGATTCTAACGTAGTAAAATTCGTCGTGGTTCTCATTTGCCTTGTTACCTGTAATAGTAAAGTTAACCAGTACACGATCATTGTTTTTCACCTGCTGCCACCAATAATCATTGCCAACTGGAAATAGGATTTCATTATCGTCCATTACGATTTGAGACAAACCGGCAGCAGCATCCTTTTGAACCAATCCATAACCAACCCATGCATCGTTGTTGACGTATTGGTCATCGTTCAGCTCACAGCCCGATAAAAAGCTGAGCATGGCCCCCATCATTAAATAGAATACTAACTTTTTCATTTTCTGATTGTTTTGCAAATAATTAATAATTTCTGATTTTAATTGTTTACATAGAAGATACGATAAGCAGAAAAATGGTTGCGTTGGCCAAACATTTTTTTTACGTTTTGCGATAGAACGTATAAAATGCTATCCGGTTAGATTTGAAGAAGAATTTGGATTACAACATAGAGGGCTTCACTTGGAGTGAAACCCTGAATTTTCAATGCAATGAAAGGCAATAATTCTCTAAAATTCCATTAGTGCTTGATTTGTAGCTGTTTGTTCCATGCCTTTCCATTATTTAAAACTTGTAAAATATACTTCCCATTAGGAAGATTCCGAGTTTGTATATTAAGAGGTAATTTTTTAGTTTGCTGTGTTTTTACAAGATTTCCCTGTTCATTCAAAACGTTAACCTCATAAGTGTCTGATTTATTTAATTTTCACGTAACAGAAGAATTCAATATTGTTGTTCCGGTTTCGTTGATTTGCAATGTTATATTGGCATCTCCGGGATTGGGATAAATTATATATGGTTCATATTCACCCACAGCGACAAACAATTCGGCAGTTGATTCGCCACAAATGTTCGTTGCTTTTGCATAAACCCGGTAATCTCCATCTTCAGGAAAACAAATATTTGCAGAATTACCATAAGAATTAATGGTACAAGGAATAGTACCCCATGTAGGTACAACCCACCATTGGTAGGTTGCTTCGACATTTCCAAGAATTATAAAATACGGTTCGCAATTACCAGCTTGACTAATATGCTGAGGTCCTGATATATAATTATTCACAGGAACCCCTACCCAAAACTCCTTTTCAGCAGTAAAAGTTTCACCACCTGGCATTTGAAAAGTGTAAGTTATTTTGCCCAATCATTATCCGACACTTGCTGAGATAATATAATTTGACCTTCATGTTTGGGAAACCATTCCCACTCGGAATATTGGGTACTTTCGTTAATATTTTCCGGGAATATGTCTTGATAATTTCCATTTACTATGGAATAATATCTGGACCTTCGCCAATTAAATGCACCATCAATATAAAGCGTGCAATCATAAGAAGTATAAATAAGTTTAAATGTATGCGAGGTGTTCCAATTTACAGAATTATTTTTTATCCCATTTAATATATCCATCTCTCGCGTCCCATGAATACTTTCAGGCCACCACCAATGGAAAACATGGTCGGTATTTACAGAATAATTACCCCAAAAGTCCTTCTTATGCCAATTATATTCTGCTATGTCAATCTCACTCGCATAGCCAGTGTTGTATTGAGTATCATCGGCGCCGGAACCACCATAGAACCAGAAAGCAGG
>CAMDGL010000445.1 GCA_945897845.1 Chitinophaga pinensis
AGCTACAATGTGAACGGAATTCGGTCGGCCATAAGCAAAGGATTGCTCAGCTGGCTTCCGGAGGTTGATCCTGATGTAATTTGTATTCAGGAAACCAAAGCGCAGCCCGGACAAATGCATGAAGCTGATTTTGAAGCGCTCGGCTATCATTGTTATGCGCATTCAGCAGTAAAAAAAGGGTATAGCGGAGTGGCCATCTTTTGCAAACAAATTCCCGACCATGTTGAATATGGGATGAACCATGCCGGATACGACTTTGAAGGAAGGGTAATTCGGGCCGATTTTGGCGACCTTTCGGTTGTAAACGTATATTTTCCTTCCGGAACAACCGGAGAGCTGCGGCAGGCCGTTAAAATGGATTTTTTGGTTGATTTTCACGCTTACCTGAATGAACTCAGGAAAGTCAGGAAAAATCTGGTCATTTCCGGAGATTATAACATTTGCCGCCTGTGGATCGACATTCACAATCCGGCACAACAGCAGAATACATCCGGTTTTTTACCTGAAGAGCGCGATTGGTTTGCCAAATTTGTGGAAGATGGGTATGTTGACAGTTTCAGGAAAATAAATTCGGAACCCCATCAGTATTCCTGGTGGAGTTACCGTGCCGGATCGCGTGCCAATAACAAAGGCTGGCGCATCGACTACCACATGGTCACAAGCGAGTTGGAAGACAGGATTCTGGATGCAAGGATTTTGCCTGAAATTGTTCAATCCGATCATTGTCCGGTGTTACTTGATATTGATTTTTAAGTGCCAGACCGGACAGTGTGGGTATTATAAGGTAATTGTAAATAAACCCCATGGGTTTTAAATAAGGTAATAAGGTTTAGTTTCAAAGTCCACTATTTCTACTAAGGTTAGCAACAGACAATAAGGTTAAAAAAATGTATTAATGCCTAATTGCTTGTTTAATAGACGCTTTAATCCAAACAAACCTTATTTTTGTTTTTAAACCTTAGTTGAAAATATAGAGCCGCGCTTATCTAAACCTTATTAATTTGCACCGGTGCTCAAAACTATTTAGCGATTACAAATTGTCATACACCGATTTTTAGCCGATGAGAGTAATTCTTCTGTTGATCGTTTTTTCTGTTTTTACCATTTCTGCCGCCGGAAAATCACTCACTGGCTTTCTGAAAGCGAAAAAGGACTCAAATTATATTGAAAGTTATTTCAATGACTTCATTGTAAACCTTTATTCGGTTGAAAAAACACATTCGCTCGATTTGAGCGATTTAAGCAATCCATACCGGCTGCAGTATTCGCCAAACGGCCACTTTAATTTGGGTGTAGGAGTTAATTTTCGCTCTTTTGGTTTGAGTCTGGCCACAAAAGTTCCTTTTTTGCAGAACAACGAATCCAAATACGGCGAGACAAAGAGGTTCGGAATTCAGAGTTACATCTATACCAATAAATATTCAGTCGATTTATTGTCCTCCTATTCAAAAGGTTATTACCTGAAAAACTCCAACCAGCATTTAAGTTCGTTTACGAAAGTTCGGGAATATCAACGGCCCGATATTGTTTCGACAAATATTGGTTTGAATGTAAATTACATTTTTAACAACCAGAAATTCTCGTACAAAGCGGCATTCAGCGATACCGAGCGACAAAAAAGAAATGCCGGTTCACTAATTGCCGGTGGAAGTATTCTTTCATACAGAACCAAAGCCGATTCGGCATTTGTTCCACGTGAAATCGACGAAAAGTTTTTCCTGAAATCCAGAGAGGTCAATAAATCGCTTGTTTTGGCATTCAATGTAAATGGCGGCTATGCCTATTCGCTGGTTTTTTTGCGAAATGGAATAGTAACGATGTCGTATATTGTAGGTGCGGGAATTCAGGATAACAACTATGATAAAACTACCCAGCCTGAAGTTAACAGCTGGAGGTTTAGCTTCAATCATACCGGAAGGTTTGGCATCGGTTACCGTGTGAAAAGATATTATGCACGAGCGTCATTTATTCGCTCCACGCAATTTACCAGTTTGCGGCACAATGATTTAAGAATCGCAAACGGTACGGATTTTATTCAGTTATCTTTGGGAAAGCGCTTTTCATTCAAATAAGTTATGAGGTTGTGTTTCTATGTTATTTAAGGCATTTATGGCTGTTGCCTTTGGGCAAAGAACAGGAGAATTCAATAGGGATCCGTGCCCGGTACTTAATTAAATGGTTCTAAAGGCAGAAAAAATGGGAAGAACTTCAAGAGGCTGTCCAAAAAGTAAAATAACAACACTTTTTTTCTCCGTGAAACTCTGTGCTTACTCTGCGAAACTCTGTGATACAATTAATTACACAGAGTTACACAGAGTTACACGGAGGATACACAGAGAGACACAGAGTTTTCAGACAGCCTCCAAGGGATATTGCATTGAATAAGGATTTCAGGAATATTTGCAGAATGTAAATCAATTATTTTGTCTCAAATTAGCATCGGATGCATTCATATCCTTTGCCGTCTGGCTTTAGGCGACGGACATATTGATCACAGGAATTTCTGGCTTTAGCCCAGTAAATCAATAATATTCCAGCTCCATAAATATTTTTCAGTTTATTGTTTTTTTCTGATAATTATTTGTTAAATTAGTTCAGAAATTTTTATTATATATCAGAAACGTCCATCCGGTAGAATATCATCTTTATTTCCAGGACGAAACCAGCATTGAAAATGGTGCTTTCAAATTTTCACAGGTAGAAAAATGCCTTCACAGCGCTTCGCAAAAATTTAAAAAGGTAAAACGGATCAGGTTGGAGCTTCATAAAAATTTAAAAAGGTAAAACGGAACAGGTTGGAGCTTCGCAAAAATTTAAAAAGGTAAAACGGATCAGGTTGGAGCTTCATAAAAATTTAAAAGGGTGAAACGGATCGGGTTGGAGCTTAGCAAAAATTTAAGAAGGTTGAAATTGGTCGGGATGGGGTTTTTGAAAATTTTTAAAAGGGCAGATTGCCCAAAATTTACGACTGTTAAGGAATGTTTTTTATATAAATTTAAAAAAGAACCATTATGGAAAGTAAAAGTTTTTATGCATTGTACCCAATTCATCTGACCGTTGACAATTTATTTTCGCTCGGTAAATCGACTATTGAGTATGCCATCCCCGTAAGGGAAAGTATCGGCATGGTGCCCAAGGCCATCCTTGGCCAGCTCGAAACCGACACCAACTCCATGGGCGTGCAGATCAAAAAAGCATTGAAGAGTGAACTAACCGATCCGGTGTGGGCGCTGAACCTCGATTGCGACGACCGATTGGCTGAAGTTAATCGTAACGTGAGTATGCACCTACAGGGACGCGACCCCGAAAAGAAAGTAGCGGCTGAGGCATTGAAAATCTTCCTGAACCCATATTGGGACACCAGCACGAAACCTTTGAACACCCAGATAAGCCTTACCAGGGAAATGTTGAACAAGTTTAATTCCAACGAAAAGTTGAAGACACACGCCGCAAACATCGCCATTACCGATATGATGGACGGGCTCGGAACCGCCAACACAGCTTTAAGCGCGCTGTACCAAACCCGCAACGAACAGGTAGCTGCCGTTGAAAGTCCATCGGCCAGCAGCCTGAAATGGGCCACCGCAAGAACCTACGAACAGTTTTGCACTGCCGTGGAGCAAGCAGTGAATTACACTCCCTCA
>CAMDGL010000446.1 GCA_945897845.1 Chitinophaga pinensis
GTTAGCAAGGTGCGGAATTTAGCGGCGTATTCAGGATTGAAAAGATCGCCACTTTGTTTGAAAGCATCAAACGCATCGGCATCAAGAACTGCGGCCCAGGTGTAAACATAGTATCCGGCAGAATAACCTCCGGAGAAAATGTGTGAAAAATAGGTGCTTTTGTAACGAGGTAAAATTTCGTCAATCAGGCCAATTTTATCCATCGAGGCTTTTTCGAAAGCTTCCACATCGCCGGCAAAAGGTTTGGTGTGCCAGTCCATGTCAAGCAGCGAAGCAGCAAGGATTTCCACTGTTTCAAAACCCTGATTGAACTGTGCACTTTTACCCAGTTTTTCAATCAATGCTTCCGGAATTACTTCACCGGTTTCGTAATGTTTGGCATAAACACGAAGAACTTCAGGTTCTGAAGCCCAGTTTTCCATGATTTGTGACGGAAGTTCTACAAAATCGCGGGCAACATCTCTTGAGGTTCTGCGATATGGTCCGTCAGCAAATAGAGTATGAAAAGCATGTCCGGATTCGTGAAACAAGGTCGTTACCTCGTCGAAGCTCAGCAGGGCGGGAACGTTTCCGGCAGGGCGGGTGAAATTACAAACGATAGAAACCACCGGAGTAATTCGTTGTCCGTCTTTGTATGACTGAGCGCGATAGCTGGTGCACCATGCACCTGCATTTTTTCCAGGGCGTGGATGGTAATCCATGTAGAAAACGCCAATGTGTTTTCCGTCGGCTTCCTGAACTTCGTAAACAATGGCTTCTTCGTTGTAAACCGGGATGTCGTTGCGTTTGATGAATTTGACGCCATATAGTTTGTTGGCCACATAAATCATTCCGTCAACTACATTTTCGAGTTTGAAATAGGGTTTCAACTGGGCTTCGTCCAGATCGTATTTGGCTTTGCGTACTTTTTCGGCATAATACCACCAATCCCACGATGCGAGTTTGAAATTTCCGCCTTCTTTGTCAATCATGGCCTGCATATCGGTGCGTTCAACTTTTGCGCGTTCGAGTGCCGGTGTCCAGAGTTTCATCACGAAATCGTAAATATTTTCGGGCGTTTTGGCCATGTTTATATCTACAGTATAGGCAGCAAAATTGTCGAATCCCAGCAGTTTGGCGCGCTGGCTGCGTAGAGTAATAATTTTACCGATGATTTCCTTGTTGTCATTGGTATTGTTGTTATTACCCCGTGTGGTATATCCATTGTACAATTTTTCGCGCAATTCACGGTTTTCAGCATACTGAAGGAATGGCAACATACTTGGTTTTTGAAGGGTGAAAACCCATTTTCCCTCCATGCTGTCTTTTTTTGCCAATTCTGCAGCGGCAATAATTACATCGGCTGGAAGTCCTTTAAGTTCGGCTTCATTTTCGACCACCAGTTTGAAATTCTTATTGGTTTCGGCCAGCATATTTTCGCCGAACTGTAGACTCAGCATCGAAAGTTCGTCATTCAGTTTGCGAAGTACGGCCTGTTTTTCATCCGAAAGGTTGGCGCCGTTCCTTTCAAAATCCTGGTAATATTTTTCGACTACCCGTAACTGATCCGCATCAAGATTTAGCTCGTTGCGTTTTTCGTAAATGGATTTTACACGGGTAAACAACTCCTTATTCAGGTTGATGTTGTCGCGGTGAGCCGACATTTTTGGCGTTATTTTGCGGGCAAGCGCCTGCATTTCGTCGTTGGTATTCGCAGAATTCAGTGTTGAAAAAATACCAGCCTTGCGAAGCAGTTCGCCCGATTGATCGAATGCAAGGATGGTGTTTTCAAACGATGGTTCTTCTTTGTTGTCAGTAATTGCTTTAATTTCAGTAAGCTGTTCTTCAATTCCGGCATCAATGGCCGGCATAAAATGCTCCAGCTTAATTTCACTGAAAGGTGGCACCTGAAACGGTGTTTTGTACTCGCTAAAGAATGGATTACTCATGTCTTTCTTTGGCTCTTTGCTTGTGTTGCAAGAGGTCGCGAACAAGGCAAGACCGATAATTGATAAAACGATTTTTTTCATGATTATATATTGTTTTGATTATTAAGTAATTCGAGCTTTTACGATTTGGGCCGAAATATAGAGATTATGCTTTGCTACAAAGCTGATAAAAGTCGCAAAAATGAGAGAAACATGATTTATTTCAGGAAATAGATTCTGGTGGATATTGCCCTATTTCAGACTAATACAAGAATGAAACGATTTTTCTTTGTTTCGATGTCACAAAAAAGTATAAGTTTAAGTCTCATAGATAAAAAAAAACATTTGGAGCTGTTTAATAAAATATACAACGACAACTATAGGCTCATTTTCAATGTGGTCCGGAAAATGGTTCCCGATAACGATGATGCTTCTGACCTTGTTCAAGAGGTGTTTATCAATTTGTACCAAAAACTTGAAAAAGGGGCAACTATTAAATATCCCCGTAGCTGGCTTTATAAAGTGACTGTTAATAAATGCATCGATTTTGAGAAAAGACAACAAAAATATTTGACAATTGAATCGGCCAGTTATTTGAAGGATGAAGATAATCTGCTTGAAATGAACGAGAAGCAAGCTGTTTTAAGACTTGCACTGAGCAAATTAAAGAAAGATGAAAGTGTTTTGGCCATACTTTACAGCGAAGGACTATCTTACAAAGAGATTGCCGAAATAACCGGCATCAGGTTTTCGTCGGTTGGAAAAACGCTTTCACGGACACTGGAGAAATTGGGAGATGAACTTAAAAAACTTCATTATGAATTGTATTGACGAACAACTATTGCAAAAATATATTGACGGTGAATGTACCGAAAGTGAGAACGTAGCTGTAAAAAAGCATATTTCGGTTTGCCCGACCTGCCTACAGAAACATGCTGAAATGGAAAACCTCTCCAGTGAATTAAAGATTGCACTTAATACTTTATCCACAGAAAATGTTGAAATCCCAAGGTTTAAAATCCCGGCTTCCAGGTCAGGAAAGAATATGAAACTCTTTATGATCAGCTTGCCTGCTGCATGTGTTTTGTTTTTTGTTTTGTTTTTTGTGAACAAAAAAAATGAAACGAATCAAAAGGAACTGGTTATTGTCCAAAGCATTCCCAGGGAAGTTGATGCCAACCGGCCGGCCAGCGAACAGGAATTTGTAATTGAAGTATTCGATGGCAAGGGAACCAGTTCCGAATACATCATAGAATAATAAAAACCTTAAATAATAAAAACCATGAAAAAGCTAACTGTAATTTTTGTATTGACATTGTTCGCGTTAACAGGAAATGCACAAAAGTTGGTCGATATTTATAAGAAGGGAACAGTAAAACTTGTGCCCGACACAGAGTATGCACAAGGAAATCAGTGGAACAAAGTTTTCGAAACATACACTGATACCCTTTACGGTAAACCAATGGGCAATCGTAAAACGCTGACAATGATGCAGGATGGTTCTGTCGTGGTTGATCATGCCTATCGGAATTTCTATTCAATGTTTTCGCCGGCTGGTAAATTTGTAAAGGAATTTGGCGTAAAAAACAGCAACGGAGTTCCATTCAAGAAAATTAATCAGATTCAGGGAATTGTGAACAACAATACGTTTTATACCAGCCTCGACAACATGGGTAATATGGTTTGTTTCGATTTTGATGGCAATTATGTAAAAACTTTGAAGCT